>DASQIQ010000276.1:0-15876 GCA_035631495.1 Micropepsaceae bacterium | reverse complement strand
AGGATATAGCTATCTAACAACTGAGGCAGGGCTCAAGTAAATCGAGCGCCTGAAAAACGCCGAAAACATCCGACACCAACCTGTGGATTAAGAAAGGGCGGCGCATGCTATCCGAGAAATTCGTAGATTTTACCCGTTACGCAATGTTGCCCTTCCTCCTGATTGTTTTTGGGGCGATGACATTGTTAATGCAAGATACCGCTTTTGCGCGCGCCTTCCCCTACTATTATCCGTTTTTCTTGTTTTTTGCCGTGATCACAATCGAACGCGTCTACTCCTACAGTCGCGCGGTTTCTCAGAGACACATGATCTGGAGAGACCTGATGTCGACAGCCGTCCAAACATTCGTCGCTGGCGCTGTGATGGGCGCGATCGTTTTGCCGGTTTTGCACTACTTTCCGAATGCGTTTTTGGGGCGCAGGTTTTTGTTCGGGCTTTCCAATCAGTTGGGCCCATTGTGGGTGCAAGTCCTGGCGGTTTTTCTCCTGACTACTTTTTGGCAATATTGGATGCATCGCTTTCAGCATTACAACGAGTTTCTATGGAAACTTCACGGCTATCATCACAGCGTAACCCACATACAGATCTCGAATGTGCTTGTTTCCAACCCGTTCGAGTGGGCACTCCGGAATGTCCTGGGAGGCCTTTTGCTCGGCATTGTCGGCTTCAATCCCATTGCGATCGTTATCGCGCGCGCCTTTGGTATATACGGTTATTTTTCTCACTGCGGCGGCGATATGAAAGGCGGCTGGTTGAACTATTTCTTCAACACTCCGGAAGTGCATCGCTGGCATCACGCCACCGAGTTCCCTGACGGCGAAAAATTTAGATACGGGTGCAATTTCGGTGTGGAGGTCACCTTTTGGGATATTATTTTTGGAACATTGTATTTGCCCAAGGATGAAAAGGGGCATGTGATCCCGCCTGCACGCATTGGGCACCCCAGTGGCTACCCCGATGAGCCCAATTATCTAAAGATATTACTGGGTGCCAGGGCGTTCCCTTCGCTTATGCGCCTTTTTGACAGAAAAGCTGATCTATCGTCTGTACCCGCCGAGTGATCGGCGTGCGTTTTGGCATTGGTGATCACCATAAGGGAGACGTGCGGCTGTGCATTCGGGGATAACGCCCAGTTGCGATGGCTCGCACGAGAATCTCCGAGAGGACTGAGGTTCTCTTCATGTTGAACAACGTCGTTTCATTCATCCGCAAGAAGTATCCATACATCTTGGGTTTTTGCGTTGTTGAAGCTGGAATATATTATTTCAATGGACCGACGGGTAATTTCAATACTGGTTTTCTTGGTCTCTTTACCATCTGGATTTATTACAGTTGGATGAGCAAAGAATAACCCGCGGCATTTCGTGTGCGATTGGACGGACCGTACCTCTCGCGGAAACTCGACGCGGTGTGAACGTCCGGTCGTGGCGAACAACAGCCAAAACAGCTCTCGCCTGCGAACGCCCGCTTTCGGGTGCAATCCAGCCGCTTGTGGCTTCTGACCTTACACGTGCTGGCCTTCGCTGAGAGGGATATCGCGCAGCGTGCTCGGCGCGAACAATTCCTCGACCGAGAGCCGGCGGTCCGACAGGCCGTGCTCCGTCGTATATTGCAGCAAGGCCTCGATGGTCGGCCGGTTCGCCTCGATCCCATAGGGATACCAGTCCTTGCCGATGATCGCCTGTTCCTGCTCGATCATGGGCTGCAGCCAGGCGAATGACGCTTTGGGCGAACCCGTCTCCGAGAGAAGCCGGAAGGAATATTCCTTGGCGCGCACGAAGGCCTTGTAGAGACTCAACGCGACCCAGGGATCGCGGTCGTAGATCGCGCGCCGGATCACCACGGTGTGCATGATCGGATAGATTTTGGTGCGCCGGTAATAATCCTTCTCCAGCTCCATATAATTGGGGAACAGCCGCTTCACATTGGGCGAGCCGCGCCGGAAGGACAGCGGATTGTTCGCCGTCATCAGGAAATCGATTTCGCCCTTGTCGAGAAGATCGCCGAGCTCCGTTCCGGGCGGCGCCTGGGTCAGTCTGATGTCCGATGGCAACGCGCGCCCCAATCGGTCGGCGCGGCCCTGAACCCAATCCACCTGGTTCGGCTTGACCCCGTATTCGTGCTGCAGAAGCCCGCGCATATAGACCGCGGCCGTCATGCTGTATTCGGGAACGCCGCCGCGTTTGCCCGCGAGGTCGGCGGGCTTCTCGATGCCCGCACGCGTGTTGATGAAGAAATAGCCATGCCGGAACACGCGAGAGGGGAAGACCGGGATCGCAATGAAGGGCGCGTTTCCGCCGCTGACCAGGCTGGTATAGTTCGACAGCGACATCTCCGAGACGTCGAATTCCTGATATTGCAGCATGCGCCAGAAGATTTCCGCCGGCTGCAGATTGATGTAATTGAGCTCGATGCCCTCGGGCGCGATGGTGCCGTCGCGCAACGCCTGCGTGCGGTCATAGGGCCCGCAGGCGAGCGTGAGCCGCAGATTGGTCATGATGCCCCCCGTTCGATTTATCTATGGGATGCAAACTGTCGGGCGCGCTATAGACTGTCAACGGGAACAGAGGCGAGGCCATGCTGGTTCAGATTCCGATTACGCTCGCATGCGGCGATTATGACCGCACCCGCGCCATCAAGGACGGCCGCGTGCCGGTGGAAGGCTGCGCCGTCACCTATCTGCCGATGGAGCCGGAGGAGGTATTCCACCGCGCCTTCAAGCATCAGGAATTCGATGTTTGCGAGCTGTCCTTCAGCTCTTACTTGCGCACCGTCGATGCGGGCACCTCGCCCTATGTCGGCATACCGGCTTTCGTGTCGCGCCTGTTCCGCCATTCCGGCATCTATATCCGCACAGACCGCGGCATCCGCGAGCCCGCCGATCTGAAGGGCAAGCTCATCGGACTGCCCGAATACCAGATCACCGCCGTGGTCTGGCTGCGCGGGCTCATGCAGGACGAATATGGCGTGCGCCCCAACGACATCAGATGGCGCCAGGGGGGCATCGAACAACCGGGACGCAGCGAGCGCACGCCGCTGAAACCTATCCCGGGTCTGGAGCTGAAGCCGATTCCTCCCGACAAGACGCTTTCCGGCATGCTGGAGGCGGGCGAGTTGGATGCGATGTTCAGCGCCCGCGCGCCCAGCTGCTTCACCCGCGGTGCGCCCCATGTGGGACGGCTGTTTCCGAATTACCGTGAGGTGGAGAAAGTCTATTACAAGAAGACGGGCATGTTCCCGATGATGCATCTGATCGGCGTGAAGCGCGACCTTGCGGCGAAACATCCCTGGCTGCCCGCGAGCCTATACAAGGCCTTCGTCCAAGCCAAGGCGTACGCGATGCGCGAAGTGCATGACGTCAACGCGTTGGCGGTCACATTACCCTGGCTGGTGGCCGAGGCGGAGGAGACGGCGCAATTGATGGGTGCGGATTTCTGGCGCTATGGCGTGAACGAGAATGCCAAGGAGATCGATGCATTGACCCGCTATGCCTATGAGCAGGGCCTGGTGTCGCGCAAGCTCGGCGTCGAGGAGCTGTTTCCCCATTCGGTGATCGAGGTCAGCAAAGTATGAGAACGACGAATCGTCTGATCGGCAGCCCCATCGCGCGAGTGGAAGATTTGCGCTTCCTGCGCGGGCGCGGCGAATATATCGACGATGTGTCACGCGAAAATCAGCTTTGCGCTTTCATTCTGCGCAGTCCGGTGGCGCATGGACGGATCAAATCCATCGATACAAGACCTGCGCTTGATCTGCCTGGCGTCCACACGGTCATCACCGCCGCGGACCTTCCCCGGCCGATTCCAAGCGTCAATATCCGGCTCCAGCCTCTTCCCTCGCTGGTGCCGTTCCATCAGCCCGTGCTCGGACATGAAAAGGTCCGCTATGTCGGCGAGCCGATTGCGGTCGTGTTGGCGGAAAGCGCGGCCCTCGCCGAGGATGCGTCCCGCGCCGTCGAGTTGGACATCGAGCCGCTGCCGGTCGTCATCGATCGCTATGAATCTGCCAAGGACAAGACGCTCCTCTTTGAAGCGCATGGCTCCAACCTTGCGATTCGGTACACCGCCTTTCTCGGCGATGCGGACGCCGGCTTCAAACAGGCGCCCTACACGCGCAAGGAACGTTTCTCCGTTCACCGTCATGCGGCCGTCCCGATGGAGCCGCGCGGGTTGCTCGCGGAATGGGATGCCGCAAAGGGGAGACTGACATTATACGGCGCGGCGAAAGTGCCCTTCTTCAACCGAGGCATGCTGGCGCAGAAAATGAGTCTCTCCGCAGATGCCGTCGACCTCATCGAGAACGATGTCGGCGGCGGTTTCGGTGCGCGCGGCGAGTTCTATCCGGAAGATTTCCTCATCCCCTTTGCGGCGCGGCTCACCGGCCGTCCCGTCAAGTGGACCGAGGATCGGCGCGAGAACCTGATGGCGATGCAGCATGCGCGCGATGCCGATTGCGACGTCGAAATCGCCTGCGCGCGCGATGGCACGATCCTGGCCTTGCGCGGGAAAGCATATTGCGATGTCGGCGCCTATATCCGCACCAATGGCCTGGTCGCGCCGCGCAATATCGCGCAATTCATGTCCGGCCCTTACCGCATTCCGAACATCCACCTGGAATCGCACGTCCAGTTCACCAACAAGACTCCGTCCGGCACCTATCGCGGGCCCGGCCGCTATGAAACGGATTTCTTTCGCGAGCGGCTTTTCGACCTCGTGGCGCGCGATCTCGGTATCGACCGTGTGGAATTCCGCCGCCGCAATCTCGTCTCCAAATCCGAGATGCCCTACCACATCGCCAAAATCACGCCCTATGACGCGGAAACGGAATATGACAGCGGCAATTATGCCTCGACGCTGAAACGCTGCCTGGACGAGTTCCATTGGACGAAGAAATCCGCACTCGATGGCCGGCTGATCGATGGGCGC
Source organism: Micropepsaceae bacterium (assembly GCA_035631495.1). GTDB lineage: Bacteria > Pseudomonadota > Alphaproteobacteria > Micropepsales > Micropepsaceae > CAIYRG01. The sequence continues at coordinate 10,951 of DASQIQ010000276.1, read as the reverse complement.
TATCACGGCATCGGCCTCGGCTGTTTCATCGAGGGGGGCGGCGGAGGACCCAAAGAGAATGCCCGCATGGTCGTGGAGCGCGACGGCTCGGTGACGGTATCCGTCGGCTCGTCTGCGATCGGGCAGGGGCTCGAGACGGTCTTCGCCCAGATTGCGGCCGACGCGCTGGAAATGTCGTTCGACCGTGTCCGGGTGCTGCATGGTTCCACGACGCTGCTTCCCGAAGGCTACGGCTCCTACCATTCCCGCGCGGTCGTGATGGGCGGGTCGGCTATGCTGGCCACGGCAACCGCATTGCGCCAAGAGATCCGCCAAGCGGCCGCCAAGCGCTTTGGCTGTTCGGCGCCCGAGATCACGATCGAGGACGAGAAGATCATCGGACCGGGTGGAAAGTCGCTGAAGCTCGCGGAGCTGGCCTCCGACGGTTTGACGGCGGATGGCAGCTTCCCCAATGTTCATCACACCTACTCCTATGGCGCGCATGCCGCCCATGTCGCGGTCGATGCCAAGACCGGCCATGTCGAGATTCTCGATTATGTTGCGGTAGAAGATGTCGGCCGCATCATCAATCCTTCCACCCTGCGCGGCCAGGTGCTCGGCGCCGTGGTGCAGGGCCTGGGCGGCACGTTCCTCGAACGCTTCGACTATGACGAGAACGGCCAGCCGCTGAGCGCTTCTTTCGCCGATTATTTGATGCCGACGGCGAGCGACTTTCCCAACATTCGTGCCTTCCTGATGGAAGAGGAGCCGTCCCCGATCAATCCGCTCGGCGCCAAGGGAGCGGGCGAGGGCGGCATCATTCCGGTCGGCGGCGTCGTCGCCAATGCGGTGGCATCGGCGCTCCAATCACTGGGCGCCGACCCGCACGAGCTGCCCCTCTCACCCGTCAATGTCTGGAAGCTCATTCGCGACGCGCGCCCAAACGCACATGCGGCGGAATAGACACGAGGAGACAGTCCATGGCTACCGCGCGACATGCCAGACCTCCCGAGCTCGAAGGCTTGTCGCTCGAAGAGATCATGCGCACCCATGTCGGCCGCTTCAGCGAGAAGCAAGCCGATTGGGCGGCCTTCGAGGATGCCAAGACCGAAGGCTATCGCAGGGCGCAACACCGTTTCATCGGCGCTGGGGGATCGGGCAAGCATGATGATCCCAATGTGATTCCGGCGCGCGGTTTCACGCTCAGCATCATGCTTGTGCCGCCGGGTCAGGGAAACGCCGCCCATACGCATGAGGTCGAGGAAGTTTTCTTTGTCTTGCAAGGCAATCTGAGCGTCTTCGTGGAGGACGAAAGCGGACGCCGGGTGACCCGCACGCTCGGCCCGTGGGAATGCATCTCATGCCCGCCGGGCGTGATTCACGGTTATCAGAACGAAAGCGTGGAACCGGTTTATTTCCAGGTCATGCTGGGCCGCGCCAAGCCCGAAACAATGGGCTATGCCGATGACGCGCTTTACAACAGACGCGATGCGCATCTGAAGTCCTAAGCGCTACGCCTCAAGTCAGCGTGAAGGTGACCATGCCGTTCGGATTGTAGGTGATGAACTGAACCGGCGTGCCCTGATCATCGAGCCAGACTTCGTACCGCTTCGTGCCGTCGAGGCGATTGATCTCATAATGCTTGGTGCGGGTCGCGCGGCCGTTGATGGCAAGAGATGTTTCCTCCGTGGTTTTCACTTGCACGTTTTCAAGGCGGCCCCTGTCCGGTGTCAGAAGCGTATCGCCGCGTAACACATCCGCCGACCAAGGATTGGCAATGCGAACGCTGGCCGGCGCCACGATGGGTCCATTGGGCGACATCAGCACGAAGTGGTCGCCATCTGCGTTGCCCGTGAGTTCATACGCCTTGCCATTCACCGTGGTGACGCCGTGGAAGGACACCAGCCGGTCCGCATTCCAACGTTCCTGACGCGCAATATCCTGCCGGTACAGCACGACACCGAGGACGGAAACCAGGATATGCGCTTCCGTCGTTACGGTTGTGACGTTTCCGGCTTTCTCCACCGCATTGCTGTAGGTTCCGATATTGCCGTAGCGCGAATGCTGCACCCGATACACCATGCGCTCGGGCGAGGCGGACAACGCAGGCACAGACCGAACCAGCAGCGGACTCAACAGGAACGAGATCAGAAACATCCTACGGTGCATGGGAATCTCCGGGTCTTATCGGGGATCAAAGCCTTTCATCGCAAACCGCTGACCGCTTCGTCGGCATAGGAATCGTCAAAATAATCCTTGGCGATACCGGGAATCTTCACGTCCTGAATGGAGGAGAGGAACGCAATGGCGCGCTCGACGCTCACCTCTTCGATGCGCGGATTTTGTGGATAGGCGGCGATGTTCGCCGCCCAAGCCGCCTTGTAAATGTCGTCGGGGAAAGTCTCGAAACGCTTGCGCAGAAGCGCCTGCGCACGGGCAGGCTCGGCGTGGATCATCCGGTCCGCGCGCGCGAGTGCACGCAAGAATCGCCGCGCGGTGTCGGGCTTGGTTTTCAGCCAGGACGTCTTTGCCGAAAGGGTGATCGAGGGATAGCCGCGCAAATCGTCGAATTCGCCACGCGACATGTCCAGGATCATCACGCCCTTATATTTCAGAATCGCCATATCCGATGTCGGCGATGAGAACACGAAACCATCGATGCGCTTCTGGGAAAACGCCGCCAGGATCGGGCCGCCATCGGCAAGGAACAACACCGTGAAATCGCGCTCGGGCGAGAGACCGGCCTGTTTTGCGAGATAGCGGATGAGGAAATCGGTGCTCGAGCCCACGCCGCTTCCGGCGATCTTCAATCCGCGCAAAGCCGCAAGGCGCTGCCTGATCGGCGTGTCATGCGTGATGCCCAAACGTTTGGCGACATCCTCGCGCAGCACCATATTGCTCGCATATTGGCCGATGATGGTGCCGATCAGCGTGACGCCGGAGCCTTTGACGGTGGCGTTGATCGCGTTCTGGATCGCGCAGGAGCAGAACTCGACACTGCCGCTGACGAGACCTCCCATCGCCGCGCCACCGCCTTTGAACTGGATCAGCTCGGGCTCGAGGCCTTCGTCCTTCATGAAGCCCGCATCGATGGCGAGATAGAGCGGCGTGTAGAGGAAGCCTTCCGTCGGCATGGCGACGCGCACTTTCTCCGCCGCACCGACGGGGGAGAGCGAGAAACCCAGAAGGGCGGCCGCGATGATGGCGAGGAGGAATCGTTTCATTTGAGACTCGCCACCGCCGCATCGGCATAGGAGTCGTCGACATAATCGCGCGCCGTGCCTGGTACTTTCTCGCCCGCAATTTCGGTCAGGAACGCGATGGCCCGCGCCGCATCCTTTTCGTCCATGCGCGGATTGGCTGGGAATGCGGCGACATTGCTCTTCCAGGCCGCCTCATAGATATCGGGTTCGATGTCGCCGAAGCGTTTGCGCACGATGTCCTTTGCCCTATCGGGGCTCATTTGGATCATGCGGTCCGCCCGCGCGAGCGCCTTGAGGAATCCGCGCGCCAAATCGGGATGGGCCTTGAGCCAAGACGCCCGCGCCGAGAGCGAGATGGAAGGATAACCCTTGAGCGGCCCATACTCGCCACGCGCCATATCCAGCAGCATCATGCCCTTGTATCGGAGCATCGCAATGTCCGAGGTCGGCGAGGACAGCGCGAAACCATCGATGCGTCCCGCAGAGAACGCGGCCAGCATTGGCCCGTTCCCGGACATATAGAGAATGGTGATGTCGCGTTCGGGCGAGAGCCCCGCGCGCAGCGCCAGATAGCGCATCAGAAAATCCGCACTGCCCCCGGTTCCGCTGACGGCGATTTTGAGCCCACGCAGCGCCGCAAGGCGGCGCTCCATCGGCGTGTCGCGCGTGAGCTTGAGACGCTTGGCGACATCTCCGCGGATGACGATGTTGCTGGCATATTCCGCCTCTAGCGTGCCGACGAGCTTGACATCCGCACCCTTGACGGCCGCGTTCACGGCATTCTGGACCGAGCAGGAGCAGAATTCCGCGCTGCCGCTGGCAAGGCCCGAGATCGCCGCCCCACCGCCGCGAAATTGGATGAGCTCGACGTCGATGCCCTCCGCTTTCATGAATCCGGCGTCGATGGCGAGATAGAGCGGCACATGGACGAGCCCCTCGGTCCCTGCCGCAACTCGCACGGTCGCGGCATACGCTGCGGGCGCCGCGAAACAGGCGGCGATCAGCCAGATCAAGGAGCGCGCGGGTCGAAGCATAGTGCGGCCGGAAGAACGCACCCGCCTTATACGGCAATTTCCCGTTCGCGCGTAACGTCCTTCCAGGGCGTGAGAAGCCTCTCGCACAGCCGCACAGCCCATTGCAGCAAAAGGGCCAGCCCTATGATCCCGAGGAGTGCCGCGAAAACCCCGCCGGTGTCCAGCTGTCCCGCCGCATCCTGCAGCAGGAAACCCAGACCGCGATTGGCCGCCATGATCTCGCCCACCACTGCGCCGATCAGCGCATAGGGGATGGAAAGCTGGAGCCCGGCGAAAACCCACTGCAAAGCCGAAGGTATGATGACTTTCACGATCAAGTGACGTTCCTTCGCCCCCATCAAACGCAAGATCTCCACGAGTTCCGGGTCGACATTGCGCACGCCGCTATAGGTGTTGATGAACACCAGGAAGAACACGATCGTCGCCGTCAGGATGATCTTCATCCCGATGCCGATGCCGAACCACATGATAAAGAGCGGCGCGAGCGCCACTTTGGGCAGGCTGTTGATCGCAACCAGGATCGGATCGAGCAAACGCGCGAGACCCTCATTACGTCCCAGAAGCAGGCCCACGAGGATTCCGGCCGCTGCGCCCGCCACGAATCCGGCGAGGGTTTCGACGACCGTGATTCCGCCATGGTAGAAAAGCCGGCCGCTCGTCACCAGCGCGGCGAATTTCTGCGCGATGACCGTAGGCCGGCTGATGAAGAATTCATCGGCAATGGTCTGCGACGCGATCTCCCACAGCGCCAGCAGCACAAAGATGAGAAGCACGCGGCCGAGAAAGAGTCTCATGGATTGCCCCGCTATATCGCCTGTTGTTCAATGGAGGGCGCGATGAAGTCCCACAATTCCGCGCAGACGCGCTGATAGAGCGGATCGCGCCTCAGCTCCATGATGTTGCGGTCTCGGGGAAGCGGAATCTGCACGTCCTTGATGATGGTGCCGGGCCGGGCGGAGAAGACGAGGCAGCGGTCGCCCAGCGCCACCGCTTCGTCGAGGTCATGGGTGACGAAGAGGACGGTCTTCTTCAGCCGCCGGCTAAGGGCGAAAAGCTCGGTCTGCATGCGTACCCGCAATTGCGCGTCGAGCGCCGCGAAGGGCTCGTCCAGCAGCAGTGTTTCCGGATCGTAAGCCAGCAGCCGCGCCAGCGCCGCGCGCTTCTTCATGCCACCCGACAAACGCGAGGGATACACGGTCTCGAAATGTTTGAGGCCGACAAGCGCAATGAGTTCGGCTACGCGTTCGCGGCGTTGGCTGCGGGGCATGTCCCGGATTTCCAACGGGACGGCGATGTTGCTCGCCACATCGCGCCAGGGGAGGAGATGATCGCTTTGCGTCATATAGCCGGTGCGGCCATTGATCGCCGCAATCGGCGCACCCCGGTAAAGAACCGTGCCGGAGGACGGCTTCAGCAATCCCGCCACGAGATTGAGCATCGTCGTCTTGCCGCAGCCCGACGGCCCGACGATGGTGACGATTTCGCCCTCGCCAATGCGCACGCTGATGTCCCTGGTCGCGACCAACTCGCCGCCCTTCTGGGCGAAGGACCTGCCGGCTTTGTCGAAGCTGATGATCTCCGCCGCTGTGCCCATTACTAATCCGCGATGATCCGAATGGGCGCGCCTTTGATCCACGCCTCGATGTCTTCGAGACCTTGCGGAAAATAGATCCCGTAGGTCTCGCGTGTGACGTAGCCCAGATGCGGCGTGAGCACGGTATTGGGCGCTTTCAGAATGGGCGCATCGGGCGGCAAGGGTTCGCGGGAGTAAACGTCGATCCCCGCACCCGCGATGCGCCCCGCCACGAGTGCTTCCGCCAACGCCGCTTCATCCACGATAGCGGCCCGCGCGGTGTTGATGAGGATCGCGTTTCTTTTCATCAGCGCGATTTCGTTCCGTCCGACCAGCCCGCGCGTCCTATCGCTGAGCAGGACATGAATGGTCAGGACATCGGACGACCGGAACAGTTCGGATTTTTCGACGCGTGTGGCGCCTTTTTTGGCGGCCTGGTCGGCGGTTAGGTTCTGACTCCAGGAGATGATTTTCATCCCGAAGGCAAGACCGATTAGCGCCATTTGCGAGCCCAGGCGGCCCAGCCCGAGAATCCCCAGTGTCTTGCCCTTGAGCGCAAATCCGATCGTCGATTGCCACCTCCCGGAACGCAGGTTTCTGTCTTCTTCGGCGATGTGGCGCGCTAGCGAGAGAATGAGCCCCCAGGCGAGCTCAGCCGTGGGCGAGCTTCCTGCTTCGGTGCCGCAGACGAGAACGCCATGATCCCGGCACGCCGCCATATCGATGCCGAGATTGCGCGACCCCGCCGTCACCAGAAGCTTTAGCTTCGGCAGCCGCTCCACGACGCTGCGCGGGAATGGGGTGCGCTCGCGTGTGATGACCAGCACATCGAAAGGGGAAATCCGCTCGATCAGCTCCTCGCCTTCGAAATGCTCGTTGAAGATGGTGACGCCGACATGCGGCGGCAGACGTCCCCAATCGGCAAGCTCACGCGTGACGTTCTGGAAATCATCGAGAATGGCGACGGAGACGGGGGTCATGGTTTCTCGCCGCCGCGAAGCCCGTCCAGAATCTCGCGCGTATGCTCGCCGGCTTTGGGCGGGTTGCTGCGCAAGTCGAAAGCATCGCCGTCGATGCGTAAAGGCAGCTTTGGCAGTTTCGTTGCGATGCCGCCGGGCAGGATGGTATCGGCCAGACTGCCATTTGCGTTGAGCTGCGGGTCGTCGAACAAATCCTCGGGCCGCGCGATCAGAGCGAATGGTAGATTGGCGGCTAGGCAACGCCGTTCGATCTCGCCCGCGGGAAGGGCTTTGAACAGCGCGACGAGTTCGGGAATGAGGCGGGGCCGTGCCTCGACGCGTGCTTCGTTGGTGGCAAGAGATGCATCCGCGAAAAGCTCGGGCCGGTTGAATTCCCGGCAAAAGCTCTCCCATTGATTGTCGCTGGTGATGCCGATAAAGACGCGGCCCCCTTCCGACGTCTCAAACAGCTCATACACGGCCCAGGCGCTGACCCGCGCGGGCATCGGCGGCGCGGGCTGGCCACTTATCGCGCTCGACGCCATGAATTGGCCCATCAGGAACGCCGCGGTCTCGAACAGGGCGCTTTCCACGACGGCGCCGCGGGTCCCGCGGTCACGCTCGCGCAAGGCCACCAGGATTCCCATGGCCCCGAAGATTCCTCCCAATATGTCGGAGATCGACGTGCCTGCTCGGAGGGGCATGCCCGGTGGGCCTGTCATATAGGCCAGCCCGCTCATCATCTGGACGACCTCGTCGAGCGCCGCCCGTCCCGCATAGGGACCTTCCAGGAATCCCTTCAGCGAGCAGTAGATCAGCTGGGGGTTGATCGTGTGGGAATCCTCAGGTCCCAATCCGGCGCGGGTCAGCGCGCCAGGCGCCATATTCTCGATCAGCACGTCGGCGCTTCTGATCAGTTCGCGCACGACGACTGCCCCTTCCGCCGATTTGTAATCCACAATCACGCTTTTCTTGTTGCGATTGTAATAGGCGAAATAGCCGGTGCCGAACCCTTTGAGGCGGCGCGTGCGCTCGCCACCCGGCGGCTCGATCTTGATCACCTCCGCGCCGAGATCCGCCAGCACCATGCCGCAACAGGGTCCCAGAATCGTGTGGCCGAATTCGAGCACACGGATACCGGTGAGCGGAAGCGGCTTCGGCGCCCGATGCGCAGTCATCGCGGGAGGTCTTTGTCATCCGGCAGATTGCGCGGCGGCACGCCCGTATAGCGGAAGCCGAATTCCGGCGGCGTCGGTCCTTTGATGCGCTCGCCGCGCTGCGACTGCTCGAAGGCGTGCGCGCAAATACCGATGCTGCGGGAAAGGACAAAGATGCCGCGCCCCATTTCCGGCGCGAAACCCAGCTCCAGCAGCAGGACCGCTGTGATGCCGTCGACGTTCATCGGCAAGGAGGCGGGCTTTCCGTGAGACAGGCTCTGTTGCACCGCATCTCCGACCGACAAATATCGCCCCGTGACCACACCCTCGCGCGCCGCGTGTCCGATCAGCTCCGCGAGGCGTGCAGAGCGAGGATCGACGGGGTGGAAGCGATGACCGAAGCCGGGAATGAAACGCCCATGCTTGGCGCGGAACATGTCCAGACCCGCGGTCACGGCCGCGCTCAAATCCATCCCTCCCACATGGCGGTGGTGGATGTCGCCGAGCAGCTCCATGCATTGCTGGCCCGCGCCGCCATGCACGTCGCCCAACGCATTGACCCCGCTGGCGATGGCGCTGTTGATGCCGATGCCGCAGGTGATCGCCATGCGCGCGATGGAAATGGATGGCGCCTGCGGCCCGTGATCGACTCCGGCGACAAGCACCGCGCCGAACAGATCGGCCTGCTTTTGGGTGGGCAGCTCGCCTCTGAGCACAAGCCATATCATCGAGGAAAATCCGATTCGGCCGATCAATTCCTCTATTCTGTAACCGCGCACGCGGATCGATCCCGGAGCGATGTCCGTGATCTCGCTCTCCCACCAATCCGTCACGGCCTCGAGCGAAAGACCGCTTGCCGGTTTCTTGTCGTCCATCATCTTGCCTTTAGAAAATTCGCGCGCCGAAACCGCCGCGCAGGTGGAAAATGCGGGTCCGGCTCACGCCTTGAGATAGGCGCAGCCGTCCATGATCACGCGCGCCGTTCGTCCGATGATCGCCGATTCGAGCATCGGTGGCTGATTGCTGATCGGATCGAGCCGGGCGCGCACCTCCAGATGTCCGCCCGGATGGCCGATGCGGACGCTATAGGATTTTCCGCGTTCCGACTTTCCGCGATAGGCGGCGTGCGCGATCGTGCCCTCGATGCCACAGGCCACCGAGGTGCCAATCGAACCGGTGCCGGGATGCGCCTTGGAAAACGCGCGCCGCGCCATGGACCGCGAAAGGATGTCGTGATCGTCTTCGTTCACAACGACATTGTTCAGCGCCTTGTAGGTGGCCGGCGGCGCCACCGCGAAAAGCAGCGGATTGACGCGAACCTTCATCTCCTCGACCACGTCTCCTTCCGTGATGAAGCCGATATCGCGTGAGACCGTCGCGCGGATGGCTTCCAGCCGATCGATCAATGCGCGGTCGGCCTGAAGTTCCTCCACGCCCGTTTGCGGATCGATACCCACATCCTCCACCCGCACGAAGATGCAGAGATTCGCCGCATCGATGACGCTGACATCGATGCGCCCGAGCCCGGGCACGTCAAACCGATCCACAGGATTCCCCGTCGGGAGAACGCCCTTCTTCATCGCGCCGCCGCCGAAATCGCCGAAATCGAGATCGATGCGCGGCCCCGTTCCGGGTACCCCGCCGATGGCGAAGTCACCCTTCATCGCCGGCTTGCCGTCAGCCAAGGGGACGGTCGCCCGGAGGCGCCGGCCGGTGTTCACCTGATGGATGGCGATTTTCACCGAATCGCCGTCGAGCGGCACATAGCGTTTGTGCACCGCATAGAGCGCAGCGCCGGCGGAAAGATTGCCGCAATTGCTCGTCCAATCGACGCGCGGGATCACCGTCCCGACTTGCCCGAACAGATAGTCGATGTCGCAATCGCCTCGCGTCGGCCTGCCCATGACCGCGACCTTGCTGGTGAGCTTGTCGGCACCGCCCAGCCCATCGATCTGACGAACATCGGGGCTGCCGAAGAGATCGAGGATTTGGCGGTCGCGCTCCTTGCCGGGCGGCGGCAGTACATCGCGTTCAATATAGATTCCCTTGCTGCTTCCGCCGCGAAGGATCGTGCATGCGATCCCGTCCATAATGGGCTCCTCTCGAATATTCCACTGTAATGGATTTGAGAATCACGCGCCAACTCAGCCGCGCGCCGCTATGGCCTCAACTTCAATCAGGCAGCCATGGTGAAGCGAGGACACGGGCACCACCGAGCGCGCAGGGCGCGCCGCGCCGAAAATCTCGGCATAGACGGTGTTGAAGGCCGGCCAGTTCTCGACTCCGACAATGAAGGCGGTGACCTTCAGCACGCGGTCCGGTCCGCTGCCCGCTTCCTTCACGATCGAAAGGAGATTGGCGAGCGCCTGGCGCACCTGGTCCTCGAAGCTCTTGTCCGCAAGGGCTTTGCCTTCAAGGCTGACCGGCAGCTGGCCCGACACAAAGATGAGGTCGCCATAGCCGCACCCTTGCGCATAATGGCCGGCGGGCCTGGGCGCGGCATCGGTGGAAATCCGCTCGACATCCGACATCTTCAAATCCCCTTCTGATTTTACCAACCGGGCAAACCGAGCGTCAGTCAATCCGCGCTGCTTCGCGTATGCTGCTGATGAGCGATGTCTTGAGCAGGAATTCGCGCGCGAGTTTGGGATCGGACGCTGCGCGCCTGAGCTCGTCGTGATTGCGCTGCCTCACCGCCGGATCTTTTTCCTGCAGCAATTTCTTGTTGCGGATTGTCTGTGCTTGCGTGTGCTGGACCGCGATGTGGCGGCGCTGGCGTTCATAGTGGTCGAGCGCCGAATCGTCGGCCTCTTTGCGCCAGATGCGCGCGAACTTCTCCGCCAGATTGAACGCGTCGTGAACGCCGCTATTCAGCCCCATGCCGCCGATCGGGCTGTTCACATGCGCCGAATCGCCGGCCACGATGGCGCGCCCGGAACGGAATTTCTGCGCCACGCGCTGATGCACCGTGTAAAGGTTGCAACCGACGATTTCGAAGGGCCGGCCGGTCGGAAGAAATCCTTGTAGCCGCCGCTGCATCGCTTCG
>DASQIQ010000275.1:0-6857 GCA_035631495.1 Micropepsaceae bacterium | reverse complement strand
TCACACGAATCGGCGTGCAGCGAGACGAACAGATCGCCATGGGCGGCCCTGGCAATGTTCACCCGCTCGCGCAGTGGAATGAAAACGTCAGCGTCACGAGTGAGTTGCACGCGATATCGCCCGGTGGCTTCGAGCGCCTTTCGCAGAGTCTTGGCGACTGACAGAACGAGGTCCTTTTCGACGAGGCCGCTTTGGCCGTGCGTTCCAGGATCGATCCCGCCATGACCGGCATCCACGATGATGAGCTTCTTGCCGCCTCTCGCCGCAACGGAGGGAGCAGCGCGCTGGGGCTCAACGGACGCCATCGCCGAAGAGACATCGCGCGGCCAACCGGCGTGAGCCAGGAATTCGGAATTCGTCGTAGGACCAAGATCGACCACCAGGCGAAACCCCGATCCCCCTTCGGGCGGCAGGATTTGCGTTTTCTCGATCCGGACCGGTGCGGCAAGGTCCACGATGAAACGAGAATTGCCTTTGCGGAAAAGGCCATAGCGGTAGCTCTTCACTGCGCCCTGGCCGGACGGCCGGGTCTCACTGTTCACCCGCCACAGCACTTCGGGCATGTCGAACACGACCCGGTTCGGATTGGTCAGTGTGAAGACTCGGACATCGAGCGGATCGCTGAGTTCCATGGTGAAACGCGACCTGCCAGCGCTCTCGCCGATCTTCAGGCCGATCACCAAGGGTAGGGCTCTGGGGCCATTTCCCAAACCTTGCTTGGCGAGCAGCGCCCCAATCGGATCGGACGTCGAAGGCGCAGCGGACGCGACCGGCATGCCCGCCACAAGAGCCGTCATGAACCATAAGGCCCGAGTCCCCCGCGCAAACCACAAGAACAGTTTGTTCATCCCAATAAACCAGGGTTTGGGCCCGCGAATCCGGCCTGAGGGGTCAATGTCGCGTCGAAGCATTTATACTTCGTTAGCAAATCCGGTCTAAAGCGATTTTGCGTTCCCCCGGTGGTCTGCGAACAAGAGAAAACCGGCCGAATCGCAAGGGCGTGTATGAATATCCTTGCTAGGTGGCGAAAGCGCCAATAGAAAGAATCGTTCGCTTCGATTAGGTGGTGCCTCTGGGCCGCTCTCTCGAGGAGAACGGGGTTCCGACGATGGGGTCCAACCGCGTTTGTTGCGGGTGAGAATCCCCCTGGAATCCTGAGAAACCCCGCAATTGCGGCGACGCAATCGCGGCCGAAGGGATACAGCCGGCTGGGGCACGACCGCCTTTAGCGCCACGCCCAGGCCGGTTTGAGACAAGATGGCTGGCAGTGTTTTATTCCGCACGCGCATTGGCTTCCCAAGGGGGAGGTCCTCCGCACGGCCGCCTGTCCAATTTGAATTGCCTCACACTTCACCCCTGAATTGGCGCCTTGTGCCGCACGACCCAGCCCGCGCGATTCGCGCGCTCGCTTGCGTGTTGCGGCACCTTTGCGCCCGCGGAGTCATCCATGCCCAAACGTATGCTTGTAGACGCAAGCCACCCGGAAGAAACCCGGGTGGTGGTTTTCGACGGAAATAGAGTCGAAGAATTCGATTTCGAGGCCGCCTCGAAACGGCCGCTCAAAGGAAATATCTACCTGGCGAAAGTCACGCGCGTGGAGCCGTCGCTCCAGGCCGCCTTCGTCGAATATGGCGGCAACCGCCAAGGCTTCCTCGCCTTTTCGGAAATCCATCCCGACTACTACCAGATCCCCGTCGCGGATCGGATGGCGATTCTGGAAGCGCAAACCCAGCGCATGATGGCGGAAGAGGATTTCGATGCGGTGGATACCGCCCGAGCTCCTGCCCAGGATGCCATGCCGGGCGCCGAGCATGACGAGGAACACTCCGAACGAAGTGCTGCCGAACATGGCGAAGACGAGGCGATGCCTTCGTCCGAAGCCGTCGAGTCCCATTCGGATGCCGCTTCACCGGCTGCCGAGGATTCAACGTCCGAAGAAGACCTCGACGAGCCGGTGTCGCATGAGGATCCTGCGGAGCTCGAGTCCAGCGCCGGTGACGATGCGCTCGGCGACGCCGCGCAGGTCATCCAACCCTCGGATTCAGGATCGTCATCTTCCGAGCCTCAGCCTCGAGAATTCGCGACAGTGCAGCAAGAAGCCACGGGCGCGCCGGCCGCCTATCAGAGACGCGGGCCGCGACAAGGCGATCGCCCTCGTCCCCCGCGGCGGCGTCAATACAAAATCCAGGAAGTCATCAAACGGCGTCAGATCATGCTGGTGCAGGTGGTCAAGGAAGAGCGCGGCAACAAAGGCGCCTCGCTGACCACGTTCCTTTCGCTCGCCGGCCGCTATTGCGTGCTGATGCCCAACACACCGCGTGGCGGCGGCATCTCGCGCAAGATCACCAATGCAACCGACCGCAAGCGTTTGAAGTCGGCGGCGCAGTCGCTCGAGCTTCCCGAAGGCATGGGCCTGATCATCCGCACCGCGGGCGCAAACCGCACCAAATTGGAGATCAAGCGCGACTACGAATATCTTTTGCGATTGTGGGACACGGTACGCGAACTGACGCTGAAATCGAACGCCCCTGCCCTCGTCTATGAGGAGGGAAGCCTGATCAAGCGGGCGATCCGCGATCTCTACAGCAAGGACATCACGGAGATCATCGTCGACGGCGATGCGGGATATCGCGACGCCAAAGACTTCATGCGCATGCTGATGCCAAGTCATGCCAAGAACGTGAAGCCCTACAAAGAGGCCCTGCCCCTCTTTCAAAGCTTCCATGTGGAAGCGCAGCTCGACGCGATGTTCAGCCCGGTGGTGAATCTGAAATCCGGCGGCTACATCGTGATCAACCAGACCGAGGCGCTGGTCTCGATCGATGTGAACTCGGGCAAGGCGACGCGCGAGCATTCGATCGAAGAAACCGCCACCAAGACGAATCTCGAAGCCGCCGATGAGGTCGGCCGTCAGCTTCGCTTGCGCGATCTTGCGGGCCTCATCGTGGTCGATTTCATCGATATGGAAGACGCCAAGAACGACCGCAATGTCGAGAAACGTCTACACAATGCGGTGCGGGGGGATCGCGCGCGTATCCAGATCGGAAAGATCAGCCAATTCGGCTTGCTGGAAATGTCGCGTCAACGTTTGCGCGCAGGCGTGCTTGCCGGTTCGACTATCACCTGCCCGCATTGCAACGGCCAGGGTATCATCCGTTCGACGGAGTCCGCCGCGCTGCGCCTGTTGCGCGCGCTCGATGAGGAAGGTCAGCGCCATCGGGCCTCCAATGTCACCGTCAAGGCGCCTGCCGACGTCACCATTTACACCTTGAACCAGAAGCGCCGCGAAATCGCGCGTATCGAAGAGGCTTACGATCTCGCTATTTCCTTCGAGCCGCAGGCCAGCATGATGGGCGGCAGCTTCGAGCTGGAGCGCACAGGTGTCCGCATCCCGACGCAGCGGCCCAAAGCTCCGGCGATTTCGTTTGAGGCGGGCTATCAGGATACGGAAAACGAAGAACCCGAAACCGATGTGACCATCGTCGAAGCCCCGCCCCAAACCGAGACGCCACCGGCCGAAAGCTCGGTGGAACGCGATTCCGGCGGTGTGGATGGCAGGGGGCGCAAGCGCCGCCGCCGGCGCCGCGGTGGCAGGGGGCGAAACCCGCACGGCCCCTTCCAAGAGGCCGGAGCCGATGGGCGGATAAACGAGGTTCCGAACGTTCCGGCGCCCTTGAGCGACGTCCGGCTTGAGCCGTCTTCCGCTGATGATGATGACTATGAAGAGACCCAATCCGAACCAGCCCCGGAAGCCCAAAGCGAGCACAGAGAGTCGCGCCCCGGCTCGCCGCCGCCTGCGCCGGGTGGCGAAGGTGTTGGCAGACGCCGCCGGCGCCGCCGCGGAAGGCGGGGCCGCCGTCGCGATGGCGAGATGGTTGGCGGCGAAACGCCAGCCCAAACGCAGGTCCGCCCGGAACCGGCTTCCTTCGTAGCTTCGGCGGCAACACAGGAATCCCCCGTGTTGATCCCGAATGCCCCGTCCTCACCGCTGTGGTCACTTTCCGATCAAACAGATCGCACGCCGTCTTTGCCGGAGCGGGCTGCACAGGCGATCCAGGAAGAGCCGAAGATGCATACGCCTGCCAACGCCATGGCCGAGATCGGTTCGGAGACCCAGGTAGAAGTCTCGCGAGAATCCGAACGTTCCGAGGAGGTTGACGCTGCACCACAGGAAGCCCGCAAAGGCTGGTGGCAGCGCCGTTTCAAGATATGAGCCGAGCGAGCTATTCCTGGCCGCTGGCCAAGGCGGCACGTCGGGCGGAAAAAAGAGCCTGTTGGTTGCGTGACGACAAAGTCATCTGCCTGGCATTGACGGAGTTGGAGGCGAATCCTACCGTCCCGTCCGAGGGGTAGGCTCGAAGGAGTATGGACCGTTGAAAGGAAAGCTTTCCGGTTTGCGGCCCCTTTTCGGGTTGGCTGTGGCGGGACTCCTGATGGTCTCGTTGCTGACCTTGCCGTCCTACACCGCGCATGCGCAGGGACAGGGCGTAGCGCTGATCCGCGACACCGAAGCCGAACGCGTTTTGCGGTCCAAACTCGACCCCATCCTGATAACGGCGGGCCTGGTGCCCAAGGATGTTCAGATTCATCTGGTGAACGATCCTTCGATCAACGCTTTCGTTGCCGAAGGCCAGCATATGTTTCTCAACACCGGCCTGCTGATGACGCTGGATACGCCCAATCAGATCACCGGCGTGATGGCGCATGAGACCGGCCACATGGCCCATGGAGACCTCATCCGCGCCGCGGCAGGCATGAAGGCGGCCACTCTGCCGATGCTGCTATCCATGGCCGCGGGCCTCGCAGCGATGATTGCCGGCGCGGGCGACGCCGGACAAGCCATTCTGATGGCCGGACAGCAGATCGCCGAGCGGACGTTTCTCGCCTATTCGCGCACGGTGGAAGCAAGCGCCGACCAGGCAGGGGTGCGTTTTCTCACGGCCACCCATCAGTCCGGAGAGGGCATGCTGCAGGTTTTCAAGCGTTTCCAGGACCAGGAGATCCTAAGCGCGCGGCGCGCCGATCCCTTCGCTCAAAGTCATCCCGCATCCGCCGACCGCATCGCCTCGTTGCAAGACCTCGTGGAAGCTTCGCCTTACCGCGACGTCAAGGATAGCCCGGAGACGGTTTATGCCTTCGACATGATGCGGGCAAAACTGCGCGGTTATATCCAGCAGCCCGAGGTTTCGCTGCGCCAATATCCGGTTTCGAACACCAGCAAGCCCGCGCGTTATGCCCGCGCCATGGCTTACTTCAAGACCCCCGACATGACCAAGGCCTTGGGAGAAATCGAAGGCCTGCTGGCCGATGAACCGGACAATCCCTATTTCCTGGAGATGTACGGTCAGATCAAGGTCGAGATGGGCAAGGTTGAGGAAGGCATTGTGCCCTACCGGCGCGCCGTCGAGATCCTGCCCGATGCTCCGCTGATCCGTGTGGCGCTCGGCGCCGCCTTGCTGGGTTCGGAGAATCCCAAATACACCAATGAAGCCATTCAACAACTCCAGACGGCAATCAGCCAGGATTCCGACGAGCCCTTTGGCTGGTACGAATTGGCGCAGGCCTATGGACGGCTGGGTCAGAAAGGCAAGGCCGACCTGGCGACGGCCGAGCGCTATTTCCTTGTCGACGCATATCCTCAGGCCATGCAATTTGCCGTTCGTGCCCAAAGGCTGTTGCAGCCGGGCTCAACGGATTGGCAACGTGCAACCGATATCTTCACTATCGCGCAAACCCAGCAGGCCGATAGAAGGAACCGATAACATGGATCTGAAGACGACATTAAAGATGGCTGCGGGCGGGGTAGTCTTCTTCTCGCTCGGCGCCTTCGTGACGGCGCTGGCGGTGGGCAGAGTCTCCATCCCCGTGGGCGGACCGGCCAATCGGGCGCAGATCGAACAGGTGGTGCACGACTATTTGATCGGACATCCCGAGATCCTGGTGGAGCTGTCGAACAAGCTTGATGTCCAACAAGCGTCGGCCACCGACAAATTGCGCAAGGATGCGCTGTTTGCGATCGGGCCGGCAGCGCTCACCGATCCGAAAGTGGCCTATGTCGCCGGCCCCGCCGATGCCAAGGTCACCGTCGCCGAATTCTTCGATTACCGCTGCCCGCATTGCAAAGCGTCGATGGCGGCGATGAAACACCTCCTCGACTCCGGCCAGAAGGTGCGCATTGCGTTCATCGAGCGTCCGATCCTGACACCCGATTCGCTGGTGGCGGCGCAGGCCGCGGTCGCGGCGCGGCGGCAGGGCGACAAATATGTGCCCTTCCATTTCGCTCTGATGGCCACTTCGGGGGAACTGTCCAAAGACCGGATTCTCGAGATCGCGAAAAGCGTCGGGCTCGACACGGCTCGCCTGGAGAAGGACATGGCCGATCCCGCGGTGCTTGACTCCGTCAAACAGTCGAACGCGCTTGCCGACAAATTGCATTTCGAAGGCACACCGACTTTCGTTGTCAACGATAGGATCGTGGTCGGAGAGCTCACCGACGCAGAACTTCAGTCCCTCACCACGGGGACGCCGAAGGGGTAGTCGTTGAACTCATAGACTTGAGAGGGAGGAACCGGGATGTCCGCTTTCAACGTCGTACGTTTTCGCGTCAAACCAGGCCGGGACCAAGAATTCCTCGATGCGCATCGCAAGGCCGCTGTGGAAGGCTTTCCCGGAGCGCAACGGATCGCCCTGATCAAGACGGGGGACAATTCCTATTGCGTGGTCGGCGAATGGCAGTCCTTCGATCATATCGCCGGAGCAAGACCGCGCATGATTTCGCTGCTCGATAGTTTCCGCGATTGCCTCGAGGATCTGGGGGGCGGCCTGGGCGTCACCGATCCCGTCTCCGGCGAAACGGT
>DASQIQ010000274.1:0-7400 GCA_035631495.1 Micropepsaceae bacterium | reverse complement strand
GGCAAGCCGCGCGTCGAGTTTTGTTACTGGCGCGGTGTTGACAGCGGACGGCGGATGGACGGCTTGGTAGGATGAGACCGCGTATCGCAAGAACTATTGAAATGGCCCTGCTTTCGCCCTTCCGCAGCAGCAGCGAATCATTTTTTCCCGAATCGCTGAAACAGCGGCTGAGGACGTTCGGCCTTCTGGACGAAATTGGCGATGCGGCGTTGCGCCGGCTGCTCGCGGAATCCGATTGGTTCGGGCTCCCTGGCGGAACGCAGCTGGCTCGGGACGGTGAGCACGATCGCGCGGTGTTCCTGGTCGTCACCGGTTCGCTCGGCGTGTTCGTTTCCAATGAGAATTCGCCAAAGCGGCTGGTCGCTACCATCCCAGCCGGAGAGACGGTGGGGGAAATGTCGCTCCTGACCGGGGAATCCCATTCGGCGACGTTGGTCGCCTTGCGCGACACGGAACTTTTGCGCCTCGGGCCCAAAGCCTTCGACATGCTGCTGACGCGCTATCCCCGCATCATGCTCAATCTCTTAAAGATCGTGGTTCGGCGCTTGAGGGAGACGACGCGCGGCGGGCATCAACGCACCCATCCCAAGACCTTTGCCATGATTCCGCTGCAGCGCGGGCTCGGTAGTAATCCGGTCGTGCGGAGCATGGCGGAGATATTGGTCAATATGGGCGCCAAGGCGGCGGTGCTAGACAGTTCGGCCAGCGACGAAACGACGGACTGGTTCAATCGGTTCGAAGCCGAACATGATGTGGTCTTCTATCAGGGCGATCAGCCGGACAGCACCTGGACGAGTTTCTGCCTGCGCCAAGCCGATCGCATCATGCTGATCGCGCGCGCCGATGAAAGCGTGCCGCTGCACCCGTTCGAGCGGCGCTTTTTCAAACGCGAGATGGCGGCCTCGCCGGAGCTTTTGCTCCTCCATCCCGGAGACACAACCCCACGCGGACTGCCGCAGCATATAGAGCTCCGCAACGATCTTTTTGGCACCCATCACCATGTGCGCACCGGAAGCACCGGCGATTTGAAACGGCTTGCGCGATTTGTCGCCGGCTCTGCCGTGAATATCGTACTGGCAGGAGGCGGCGCGCGCGGCTTTGCCCATATCGGCGTGCTGAAAGCGCTGCATGAGGCGGGCGTGCCGTTCGATTATGTCGGCGGGACCAGCATGGGCGGCATCGTTGCTGCGGGCGTGGCGATGGAATGGAGCATCGAAGAATTGACCGAACGGGTGCGCGACGCCTTTGTCGTGAACAATCCGCTGTCGGATTTTACGCTGCCCCTCATCGCGCTGTTCCGCGGTGCGCGGGTGAGCGCGCTCCTACAGAAGCATTTCGGCAATGTCCGAATCGAAGATCTGCCCAAGCCCTATTTTTGCGTCTCCTCCGATCTGACGACAGGACGCGATTATGTACATCGCAGCGGCCCGTTGTGGCGCGCGCTTCGCGCCAGCGTCGCTTTGCCGGGAATCTTGCCGCCGGTTACCGAAAACGGTCATTTGCTGGTCGATGGCGGCGTCATGAACAATCTGCCGGTGGATGTGATGGCGGCCGAAGCCAGAGGGCCGATCATTGCGGTCGATGTCGCCGGCGAGATCGATCTTCACGCGGACGACGAGCGCTATGGGGAGCGCTCCATCTGGTCGCTCATCAGTCAGCGCATGCATGGATCGCCCTCCATCATCTCGATTTTGATGCGCGCAGGCACCGTAGGCAGCGATCTGCAACGGCGCACGGTTCGAGAACAGGCCGATTTCCTTTTCGAGCCGCCGCTCGGTGGCATCGGGATGCGCGACTGGAAGGCCTTCGAGCGCGCCATTGCACAGGGTTACGCCCATGCCAGCTTGGAAATCGAAAAACATGGTGTGCCGTTTTCCGATTCCTGGACGGCTGGACCGGCGGTCTCCATGAATCGTCACCGCTCGCCGGCCTGATCGGGCTGTCCCTGCCATAGGCTTGTCTTCGCAATCCGGGTTATGAAGCGCTAGTGTGGCGAATCCGCAATTCGCGAGTGCTTGGGCAACGCTCCGGGCGAATTTCGGATTCAAAGCCACACTAGCGGCCCCAACGCACGCGTTTATCCCAAGATGAACTCCGGCACGGACGATGTTGAGTTCCCTGATCCGCTGGCCGAGGCGAACGCGCGGATTGCATCGGGAGATGCAAGCGGCGCGGCGGAGTATCTGAAAGCGCAGCTCCAAGCGGGTCGCGGCGGGTTGCTCACCAGACTCGCCCTCGGGCGCGCTTTGCTGGCGGCGGGCAATGGCGATCAAGCCCTGCAAGTCTTGCGCGATGCGGCGGCGTTGGGCCCGGGCGTCGCCGAAGCGGCCTTCGCTTTGGGTGAAGGGCTTCTTGCGATGGGCCACTTGCCGACCGCCATCGCCGAGTTTCAGCGCGCGCTCAGGCTTGAGCCCAAATTGGCAGCGGCAAATTATGCGCTGGGTTGCGCCTGGCTCGAGGCTGGTGAGGCTGGACGGGCAGCGGAGATCTTCTCCGAACTCGCCGCGGCGGAGTCGCCCTTCACATCGCGTGCCGCGCAGAGGCTGTCCGAGGTAGAGACGATGCGCCGGGCCAGCCGTTCGGCGCCGGGCTACATCCGTCATCTCTTCGACCAGTTCTCGTCCGATTACGATCGCAAGATGTTGGGAGAGCTTTCCTATCGCGCCCATCTCATCCTACGGGGTTTGGCCGGCCTGGTGGGTGCAACCACCCGAGGATTGGACATTCTTGATCTTGGCTGCGGCACCGGGCTGGCAGGCGAAGCCTTCCAGGATTTGGCGCGCCGGCTCGACGGCGTGGATCTCTCCCCCCTCATGATCGAGCACGCGCGACACCGGGGCATCTATGACAGCCTCGTCATCCAAGACGTGGAAGCCGCGCTTGCCGGCCCCGGCCGATCCTATGACTTGATCTTGGCCGCGGACACTCTGGTCTATCTCGGCGACCTTGTGGTGCTTTTCAGGGGGGTAAGCACCCGCCTCAAGAAGGGCGGATTTTTTCTCTTCACGGTCGAAAAGAAATCGGGTGAGGGCTTTGAACTCGGACCGAAACGCCGCTACCGCCACGGTGAGGCCTATTTGCGCGAACAGGCAGCCCGGACGGGGCTGGACGTCATGGGCCTGCTCGATTGTTCGCCTCGCCAGGAAGCGGATGCGCCCGTGGAAGGTTTGGCTGTGGCAATGCAGCGAAAACAGGCGTTATGAGTGCGGGAAATTAACTTTGAGGGTCATCTTTATTTGTGCTCTATATCGCATCTTGAGAGCCTGGGACCCAAGGAGCACGAGAATGACCCGCGGAATTTGCCTATCCACTGTCGCTTTGGTCATGCTGGCCGCGCCGGCTTTTGCGCAGGACAAATGTTCAGCGCCGATCGCGCCCGTCGTTCCCAATGGCAGGACCGCAGCCGTCTCCGACCTGGTTCAGGCGAACAAGGACGTGGTGGCCTTCATCAAGGCTTCCGACGATTACCAGAGCTGCCTGCTCGCCGATCTCCAATCGCAGATCGATGCCGCCAAGGACAATAAGAAAGAGCTCGATCCCGCCATCAAGAAAGCGATCGAGGCCAGAGGCGACGCCAACCAGAAGCTGAAGGAAACGGTTGGAAAGGCATACAACACGGCGGCCGCTGCCTATAAGCAGGCGCACCCGAAGTAGGCCTTTCATTGCGTGAGTTTGAGCGGCCCCGGGGCACGGCCCCTTGGGCCGCTTTGCTTTGGGGGGCGCCGGCGGCTTTGCCGTCCATTTCAATATAGGGCGCGCAAAGCGCCCCGCGTGCCTCGCGCGCAGAATAACCGAAGGCGCGCAAAGCGCGCCGCGCACTTCGCATGAAACCCTATCTCGAGAATCGCTTATCATGCGCCAATGAGCGAGGCGCTTTCCCGTCGCATCGAGAGGCGTAGCCGGCAGCGTGCGGCCAATCGCACGGCGATCCTGGAGGCGGCGCGGCGCGTCGCAACCCGCGAGGACGCTGGCGAATTGTCTTTGCGCGCCGTTGCGGGCGAGGCCGGCTATGCGCCCGCCTCCGTCTATGAATATTTCCGCAACCGCGCAGAACTGGTGCTGGCGCTCGCCGCCGAAGATATGGGGAGCCTGGCGCGGGCCGTTCGCGATTCGGCCGCGGGCAAGGAAGGCGGACCGGGAGCCTTTGCTGCGGCTGCGAAAGCGGCGCTCGACATCATGCGCGTCAGCGGGGCGCTGCCGGCCGCCGCGGCTACGCTGGAAGGCGCCGATGCGCCTTCCGAGGCCGAAAGATTGTTCAACGGCAGACTGATAGCGGCATTGACGGCGTTTGCCGAAGCAACTGGCCGAGGAACCTTAAGAACCCGCGACGAACAGGGCGACGTGGTGCTGGCCGCGGCTGCCGTGACGGGTCTTGCGGTCCTCGCCCGGGCCGGGCGGCTCAAGGCGCTCGGTCTGGATGAGGGCGCGCTTCTCGACCGGCTGGAAAAGCGCTTCACATCCGTTTCCTAAAACGTGCATCGGCCAAGCTGAGTTTTCGGGTACAGTACGGCCCGGTTCGCGCTTATCGGGCGCGATACAATGGGAGGAACAGATGGACGTTCAGCGGCGCGATTTTCTTTTGACAGGAACATTGGCGGCGGCAGCCGTGGCGGCGGCAACACCGGCATTGGCCCAGGCGACGCAAGTCGCGGCCGCTACGCCCGGTCCGGGTGAGGCGCGGGGCGGCAGCGTGCTACCCGGCGATGAGAAGATCCAATACACCGGCGGGACCGAGGTGAAGAAACTGAAGATCATCAACACCGCGGAGCTCGAGATCGAAGCGGAGAAAATTCTCCCCAAAGGCGGCTATGGCTACATTTTCGGCGGCTCCGGCGCGGAATATACCAAACGCGAGAATTTGCGCGCCATGGAAGCGATCGGCATCGAGCCGCATTTCCTCTCCGGCGTTCTGAAGCCTGACCTGTCGGCGACCATATTGGGCCACAAGCTTCCGTTCCCGATCATCGTGCCTCCGATGGGGGGCCATGGCCTCGCGCATGTGTCCAAGGAAGTCGGGACCGCCCAGGCTGTGGCCGCGGTCAAGACGTTGATGATCCTTTCCATGCAATCGAACGTGCCCCTTGAAGAAGTGGCGATGGCCAATCCCGGGCCCAAATGGATGCAGCTCTATTTCCCCGCCGACCGGGGCTATGCGCGCGAAGTCATCATGCGCGCCAAAGCAGCGGGCTATACCGCGATCGTCCCCACCATTGATTCCACGCTCGCCTATCCGCGCGACAACAACATCCGCAACGATTTCCGCATTCCCATCTCGCTGGGCAAAGGCAATGCGCCTCTGAACGAACACGATCCCGTCAAGGCGGCGCAGATGATGAGCGTGCGCAAGGTCGACCTCAATTGGGACGACATGCTTTGGATCAAGCAGGAAACGGGACTTCCCGTCGTCGTGAAGGGCGTCATGTCGCCGGTGACCGCGATGCAGGCGGTCGAACGCGGCATCGACGCCGTCTATGTCTCCAATCATGGCGGGCGAGCGTTGGACGGAGTGCCGGCGGCGATCACCGTGCTGCCGCGCATCGCCGATGCCGTGAAAGGGCGCGTGCCGATCATCTATGATTCCGGGATCCGGCGCGGCCAGGACGTGTTCCGCGCGCTGGCGCTTGGCGCGGACGTGGTCGCGTGCGGCAGGCCGATTCTGTATGGCCTGGCGCTTGGCGGGCATCTCGGTGCGCAGAGCGTGCTCGAATATTTGCGCGACGACCTCTACATCGTGATGCAGCTGACCGGCACGCCGAACATCAAATCGATCACCAGGGATCATATCGCCCCGGCGCGCGTGGCATAGTTTTGGAGATGAATCCAAGCCGGTCGATCCGCGCGATTGCATGTTTCGTTGCGGCGATGGTTTCCCTTGCCGCTGCCGCGCCGGTGGGTGCGGCGCCGGCGATGCCGTTCAAAGTCGGCATCGCAGCGCCGACCGTCAACATGCTTCCTTTGTGGATGGGGCAGGAGGCGGGCCTGTTCAGGGCGCGAGGACTCGCCGTCGAAATCGTGAACACGGATGGCGGCAGCCGCGGGCTCGCCGAAGTGGGTGCAGGAAGGCTCGAGGCGATGACCGTGGGCCTCTCTTCGGTGATCGATGCGAACGGAAAGAAAGGCGATTATCGCCTGATCGCGTCGGGGGCCAACACGATGAGCTTCCGCTTCTTTGGGGCCAAGGGAGTCGCCGGCGGCGCTTCGCTGAAGGGCAAGAAGATCGGCGTCAGCACGTTCGGCTCGGAATCCGACAGCGCGGCATCCATGGCGCTGAAGCAGCTCGGGCTCACGCGCAGCAGCGTGTCGGTTGTGGAGGCGGGCGGCACGCTGAAGCGGCTCGACGCGCTGAAATCCGGCGCACTCGCCGCCACCGCTTTGAACGAGCCGGCCGACACGCAGGCGCAGCGCGAGGGTCTGCCGCTGCTGGTGGATCTGAAAGCCGACCTGCCCTGGATTTTCACCGCCATCGTGATGGACCGGCGCTATCTGGCCGCGCACCGCGAGGCGGTGAAGGATTTCCTGCGCGCCTATGTCGAAGCCATCTATGTCGCGCTCTCCGATGGCCCTCGCGCGAAAATGCTTCTTGCGGGGCAATTCAAGGATTTCCCGCCTGCCGTCATCGAGGCGACTTATGAGGATTTCAAGGCGCGCGTGCCACGCGATGCCGCCCCCTCCCGGGCCGGAGCAGAGACCATGCTGAAGGAACTCCCCGCGCTCGGCACGCCGGTGAAAAGCACCAATGTTGCCGATTATGTCGATGCCAGCCTGATCGAAGAATTGCGGCGCGAAGGTTTCTTCGACGCGATGAAGAAAAAATACCGGGTCGAGTAGAGGCATCATGCTGCGCCGCCTCACCCGCATCTTCGTTCATTATGCCGAGCGCTACATTCCCGATCCCTATATCTACGCGCTGATCCTGACTTTCGTGACGGCGGCGGCGGCGTTCATCTGGACGGGGTCGGATGCGGTCAAGATTGTCACCTCCTGGTATGACGGCATCTGGGCGATTCTCGCTTTTGCCATGCAGATGGCATTGATCCTCTCGACGGGCGTGGCGCTCGCCGATGCGCCGCCGGTAAGGCGCTTGCTCGAACGGGTCGCAGCCATACCCGCGCGTCAATCGGGCGCCGTCGTCACGCTGTTCCTGGTCGGTGCGTTCGCCAATTTTCTGAATTGGGGATTCGGTCTGGTGGTGGGTGCGCTCTTGGCGCGCGAGATGGCCAAGCGCATTCGCGACGTCGATTTCGGCCTCTTGGTCGCGGTCGCCTATATGGGAAACATGGTTTGGGCGTCGGGTCTTTCGAGCTCCATCGCGCTGGCCTCCGCGACGCCCGGGAGCGCTCTCAACATCATCGAAAAGGTGACGGGGCGCATTGCCGGACTGAACGAGACGATCTTTACCG
>DASQIQ010000273.1:0-4338 GCA_035631495.1 Micropepsaceae bacterium | reverse complement strand
GCTTGACCGCTACAAGGATTTTCAGTTCGCCTGGGAGCGCGAGCATCTGGAAAATTCGCGCGATCTCGTCTTCCGCAATTCGTTCAAGGATATCGAACATATCCTTGCGACCTGTTCGGGTAACGGCACGCGCTTCGAGTTCGAATGCTACGACATCGGGCATTTGTACAACCTCAAACACTTCCTCGACCGCGGGCTGGTGAAGCCACCGCTCTTCGTGCAGTCCGTGTTCGGAATTCTCGGCGGCATCGGCACGCATGCCGAAGACGTCGCCCATATGAGGCGGACCGCCGACCGCTTGTTCGGAGAGCTCTATCAATGGTCCGTGCTGGGCGCGGGCGCGGCGCAAATGCGCGTCGCAGCCATGGCGGCGGCGATGGGCGGAAATGTCCGCGTGGGTCTGGAGGATTCTCTCTGGGCTGGACCCAAGAGGCTGGCGCAGTCCAGCGCGGAACAGGTGCGCATCGTGCGCGGGCTGGTCGAAGGATTGGGCCTTCAGATCGCCAGCCCCGACGAAGCGCGCGCGATGCTGTCCCTAAAGGGCGGGGCCCAAGTCGCGTTTTAGTTTTCCTTCCTCCCAAGGGGGGAGGACGGCAGACCGCGTCCCTTGCCTTCCCCCCGTGGTGGGGGAAGGTGTCGCGAAGCGACGGAAGGGGAGTATCGAACTGACGAAAACCCGCGCTCGAGAGCTTCGATGGAATATGACCGACGGAGAACGGACGCTCTGGGCGTTGCTGCGCCGAAAGCAGCTTGCCGGCTTTCGCTTTCGCCGTCAGGCGACAATTGGTCCTTATATCGCGGATTTCTTCTGCCCCAAGGCGCGCCTCATTGTTGAACTTGATGGCGAACCTCATTCCTATGAAACCCAAATACGCCGCGATGTTGCGCGAACCAAATGGCTGGAAGCGCATGGTTGCAGGGTAATCCGGTTTTGGAATCTCGATGTGTTCAAGAGGCCTAACGATGTTGTCGATATGATTTACGACACGTTGATACACCCCCCTTCCGGCCCTTCGGGCCACCTTCCCCCACAAGGGGGGAAGTAGGGTTCTTCTTCTCTTTTTTCGTTCAGAAGTCCGGCTTCGTCGCCATCGGGAGCGGGGCCATGTCGAAGTTGAAATAATTGTTGGGATTCTCGGCGCAGACCAGTTCGATCATCGGGCGATCCTCGCGGCGGCGCCAACGCTGCACCGCCGACCAGGGCATGTTGAACGCGCCGGGGTCATCAACGGTAATGACGGCTTGGAGCGTCTTGCCGCCGTCGACAAGCTTGAACCGTTCGACGACATGCAGCTGCGTCGTGTGCGGCGTGCGGTAATTGTCGACGAAGGTTCGATCGTTCAATCCGATCGTATCGACGACCAGCGTGTCGCCCTCGTAATGACCGACCGATTCGCCATACCAGGAAAGCGCCGGATGCGCCGAATGCGGCACGTTCAAATAGATGTGCCGGACCTGTGAATCATGCTCGGTCATGATCACGACCTCTTTGGGCGTCTGGGCGAAAAAGATCGGCCGGTCGCGCTCATAGATGTCTATGTCGGGAACGCCGCCGGGCCAGCAGCGCTCGCGCGCCGTGAACGGAATCTTCCCCGCGAGCACGGCGTCGTTGACCTTCTTCATTTGCTCGACGGCCCAGGGCTTGAGAATGGGATTGCTCAGATCCGCCACGCGGAAGGTCGACTGACCGACATTGTTGGGTACATAGGGGTGGTCTTTCACTGAGACGACCGGTCCGGGACCCTTTTCCGGTGGCAGGAAGTCATCGCCGGCGAGGCGATCTGGAACCCATCCGGTGCCGTCGTTGGGCGCGAGATTGGGGACGGCCGGCGCCGCGGACAAAGCAGGAAGCGTGGCTGCGCAAAGCAACACAGCCAAAACGGTGCTCGCGACATTGCGCTTCTTCATCGCATATCTCCCACCCGACAGATGCTTAGGGCACGGCGAACACGTAGAGCGTCCAGCCTGCCGGAATCGCGACATATTGCTTGCCGTCGATACCGAACGACATCGGATTGGCGTGAACGGGCCCGCCAAGCTGCATATCCCAAAGCGGCTTTCCGTTTTCCGCATCAAGCGCGAAGAAATTGCCTTCTTCGGTGCCGCTGAACACGAGTCCGCCCGCGGTGGACAACACGCCGTCCATGCCCGGCTGCAGCAGCTTGAACTCCCATTTCAGCTTTCCGGTGGTGCCGTCCAGCGCGCGGATCGCGGCATAGGCGTCATCACCGTTGACGGCGGTTCCGCCGCCCGCCGTATAGGGCTGGCCCGTGGTGTATTTCGCCTGGCCCTTATAGTAGATCGTGCTCATCTCGCGCGTGAATTGGTAGAACATTTTCGTCTGCGGGCTGTAGGACGGGCTGTACCAATTCGCCGAGCCCTGCAGATTCGGAAACACCGTGGTGCCGGCGATGCTCGGCTCGTTGCCGCCGCGAAGGATCGGCCGGCCCTTGGCGTCCAGGCCATTGGCCCAAGTCTGCTTGGCATAGGGCGTGCCGCTGAGGAACTCACCCGTCTCGCGGTCGAGCACGTAATAAAACGCGTTGCGGTTGGCGACCGCGATGAGCTTGCGCGGGCGGCCATTGATATTGTCGTCGAACAGCACCGGGATCTGGTTGGAATCCCAGTCATGCACGTCATGTGGCGTGAACTGGAAATGCCATTTGATGCGCCCGGTATTCGGGTCAAGCGCCAGCACCGAACAGCTGTAGAGATTGTCGCCCGGCCGCACATCGCCGTCATAGTCGGGGCCGGGATTGCCGGTCATCCAATACAGAGTGTTCAGCGTGGGATCGTAGGACCCCGTCAGCCAGGATGAGCTGCCGCCGATATTGGCGCTGTCCTTGCCCCACGAATCCCGTCCCGGTTCGCCGGGTCCCGGGATCGTATAGGTGCGCCACAATTGCTTGCCGGTCTTGGGATCGTAGGCGGCGATGAAGCCGCGGATGCCGGCTTCCGCGCCCGAAACGCCGACGACGATCTTGCCGTCAAGCGCAAGCGGCGCCAGCGTGAGGTAATAACCTTTGCGATTGTCGTCGACGACGATGTCCCAGCGCACGGCGCCCGATTTGATATCGAGCGCGGTCAGGTGGCCCGCGATCGACCCGGCGAAGACCATGTCGTCGAGAATGGCGACGCCGCGATTGACCGGCGGCGAGCCGATGACGATGACATTGTCGGGAATCGCCGGCGTCCAAGTCCAAAGCGGGCGGCCGGTGCGAACATCGAGCGCGGTCACCGTGCTCGGCGGCTCGGTGATGTACATGACGCCATCGGCGACGACCGGCGTGGTTTCGAACACGCCCGGCTTCTTGAGCTGATACATCCAGGCGGGGCGCAAATTCGCGACGTTGCCCCGGTTGATCTGGCTGAGCGCGGAGTAGCGTTGGGAATTGTAATTCCCCGAATAGGTGAGCCAATCGTTAGGAGCGTTCGCGGCCTGTACGAGGCGCGAATAAGGAACCTGGGCGGTGGCATGGGAAAATCCCAAAGCCAGCACGAGGAGCGCGCTTGCGAGCGCAGTGCAAAGCTGCCGCATGATCATTTCCCCCCGAGGCTGAAGAGATAGGCCACCAGATCGTCCGTGTCGGCGGCATTCAACCGATCCTTGTAGCTCGGCATCATGCTGCGATTGAACTGCTTGTCGACATTCGTCACCTGGGATTTGCGGAACGAGTAGAACTTGCCGTTGGCGTCGCGCACCTGAATGGTGAAGGAATCCTCGTTGACGCGAATGCCGCGAACTTCGCTGCCGTCTTTGGAAACGACGCTGACGGGGAGATATTCGGTGAACCCGTTTTGCAGGATGCCCTGCACACCCCTAGGCCGCATCTTGGCCGGATCGAGCAAGGCTTGGCGAAGATAGTTCGGCGCGCGGCGCTGACCGATCTTCGTCAGCTCGGGACCGAGAACGCCGCCCTGCCCGCCGACCACGTGACAGGTGGCGCATGCGAGCCGCTGATAGACCGCGCGGCCCTTTTCCGCATTTCCTGCCACCTTTGCCGGCCCGCTCCCGCCGAGCGTCTTCACATAGGACACCAGCACGTCCACTTCCTCTTCCGTCATGCGCCGGACGCGCGGCATGCCGCGCTCGGGGATTCCATCACGGATGATTTTATGGAGCGTCGCATCGTCGGCGCCGAGCGGATGGTTCAACGCCGGGCCTTCATCACCCGTGCCGTTGACGCCGTGACAATCCTGGCACAGCCCGTCGAAGAGCGGCTTGCCGGCCCCCGGCGGCGTGAAGCTCTGTGCCGAAGCGGCGGACGTGATGCCGCAAATCATCAACGCCAAAGCCGCTATGCGTGCTCTTTGACTGATCATGCTTCGCTCCCCATC
>DASQIQ010000272.1:0-10930 GCA_035631495.1 Micropepsaceae bacterium | reverse complement strand
CGTAACCGGTCTCGCCGAACTCCTCGGAATGGACAAGCATCTTCACGTCATATCGTTTCGTGAAGCCTGGGATCATTCCCTCCCGGTGCTCCCAAACGCGGCGCGCAAGATCGTTAGTTACGCCGATATAAAGAGTTCCGTTCTTGGCGCTAGCGAGAACGTAGACGTGGTAGGTTTTCGACATTCTCTTGATGTCGCCTGGATGGCCCGCTTTTGCGGGCCATGACAATTCTTAACTCAATCCAAAAAAAGGAAACTCCCCTCACACGTCCAGATTGACGACGTTGAGCGCGTTGTCCTGAATGAATTCGCGGCGCGGCTCGACCAGTTCGCCCATCAGCTTGGCGAAGAGATCGTCCGCCTGGTCCGCGTGCTCGACCTTCACCTGCAGAAGCGTGCGCGCATTTTCGTCCAGCGTCGTCTCCCACAATTGGTTGGGGTTCATCTCGCCCAAGCCTTTGTAGCGCTGCAGCGACAGACCGTGGCGGCCCCAATCCAGGATCGCGGTCAGCAATTGCGTCGGCGAGCGCACCTCGCGCTGCTCGTCCTTGCGGGTGAGCCGGGCCGGGTTCAGATAGGTCGCCTGCAATTCGCCGGCCATGCGGTCGAGCTTGCGCGCATCGGCACTCGCGATCAGCGCGCCGTCTATGGCGATGGCTTCCGTGACGCCGCGCACCTCGCGGCGAAATTTGAGCCCGCCGTCGGGGGTCGGTTCGCCCTTCCAGCCGCGCTCGGTTTCGTCCGACATGGAATCGAGCCGATGGGCGATATAGGCCGCCGCCTGTTCCGCCTTGGCGCGGTCGGAAAGCACCTCGGGGTTCAGCGCGCCCGCGATGGCCGCCTGTTCGAGCACAAAGCGCGGATAATGGCGCGGGAAGCCGTCGAGCGCCGCGCGTGCCACGCGGGCGCGTTCGAGCAGATGCGCAAGATCGGCGCCGGCGATGCGCTCGCCGCTGGAAAGGGTCAGCACGCTGTCCTTCAACCCTTCATCGATGAGATGGTTTTCGAGCTCCCGCTCATCCTTGAGATAGCGTTCCGACTTGCCGCGCGCGGCCTTGTAGAGCGGCGGCTGCGCGATGAAGAGATGGCCGCGTTCGATCAGCTCGGGCATCTGGCGATAGAAGAAGGTGAGCAGCAGCGTGCGGATATGCGCGCCGTCGACATCGGCGTCCGTCATGATGATGATCTTGTGGTAGCGCAATTTGTCGGGATTGAATTCCTCGCGCCCAATGCCGGTGCCGAGCGCCGTGATCAGGGTGGCGATTTCAACCGATGACAGCATCTTGTCGAAACGCGCCCGCTCGACGTTGAGAATTTTTCCACGCAAGGGCAGCACGGCCTGATTGGCGCGATTGCGCCCCTGCTTGGCGGAGCCGCCGGCGCTGTCGCCCTCGACCAGGAAGAGTTCGCATTTCGCCGGATCGCGCTCCTGGCAATCGGCGAGCTTTCCGGGAAGGGAACTGCCATCCAGCGCGCCTTTGCGGCGAGTCAACTCGCGCGCTTTGCGGGCGGCTTCGCGCGCCGCCGCCGCCTCGATGACTTTGCCGACGATGGCGCGCGCCTCGGACGGATGTTCCTCGAACCAATGCCCGAGATGTTCCAGCACGGCGCCCTCGACCACCGGTCGCACTTCGGAGGAGACAAGCTTGTCCTTGGTCTGGGAGGAGAATTTCGGGTCGGGTACCTTGACCGAGAGCACGCAGGTCAGCCCCTCGCGGCAATCATCGCCGGTGAGCGGCACGCGATCCTTTTTCCCGAGGCCCGTTTCATCGGCGTATTTCGTCACCACGCGCGTCAGCGCAGCGCGGAAACCGGCAAGATGCGTGCCGCCGTCGCGCTGGCCGATGTTGTTCGTGAAGCACAGCATGTTCTCGTGATAGGAATCGTTCCACGAGAGCGCCGCCTCGACACGCATTCCATCCCGATCGGCCCCGATCATGATCGGATTGGGAATGAGGCCGGTCTTGGCGCGGTCCAGATAACGGACGAACGCCTCGAGCCCGCCATCATATTTTAAGATGATTTCCTTCTTCTCGACGCCGCGTTTGTCCGTGAGCCTTATGGTAACGCCGTAATTGAGGAAGGCGAGCTCGCGCAGACGATGCTCCAAGGTCGCGAAATCGAATTCCAATTTGGTGAAGGTCTTGGGGCTCGGCAGAAACGTGACTTCTGTCCCCCGCCGCCCTTTGCCTTCGCCCACGATCTTGAGCGGCGCGACCGGATCGCCGTCGCGGAAGCGCATATAATGCTCTTTGTCCTCGCGCCAGATGCGCAAATCCAGCCATTCGGAAAGCGCATTCACGACCGAGACGCCGACGCCGTGCAGACCGCCCGAAACCTTGTAGGCGTTCTGCTCGAATTTCCCACCGGCATGGAGCTGGGTCATGATGACTTCGGCGGCCGAGACTCCTTCGCCCTGGTGGATGTCCACAGGGATGCCGCGGCCATTGTCGCGCACCGTGCAGGAGCCGTCGGCATTGAGCTGAACGTCGACGCGGTCGGCGAAACCGCCGAGCGCTTCGTCGATAGCGTTGTCGACGACCTCATAGACCATGTGATGCAGGCCCGAGCCGTCGTCGGTGTCGCCGATATACATACCCGGCCGTTTGCGCACCGCATCCAGGCCCTTGAGCACCTTGATGGAGCCGGCGTCATAGACGTCGGCGCTACCATTGCCGTTGCCGTTCAGATGGGGCTCCTCAGCCATCATGTTCGCTCCGTCGGAACGAAGCATCCTGCTTCAATGGTGAAGAATTCGGCACGGGTCTCAAGCGGAGCGAACAGGCTCCTGTCCGTGCCCGTGAGCCAAGCCTGCGATCCAAGCGCGAGAATCTCCTCGAACAAAGCGGCGCGGCGATCCTGGTCCAGATGCGCCGCGATTTCATCGAGCAGAAGGAGCGGCGCAATGCCGTCATGGCGCTTCTTCTGCAGCCACGCATTGGCGAGCACGATCGAAATGAGCAGCGCCTTCTGTTCGCCGGTCGAGCAATCGCGCGCGTCCGCACGCTTCAGCGTGTGGCGCACCTCCAGATCGGCGAGATGCGGTCCCACGCTGGTACGGCCACTTTCCGCGTCACGCTCGCGCGAAGCGGCAAACGCGTTTTGCAGGCAAACCACATCGCTCGTATTTTCCACCAACGCATCCTGAAGTGTGAGATGCGCGCAAGGGAACGCCCCTTCCGCGCCCCGCGCCTGCAATTCGCCATTCAGTTTCTCGATCAGAGACAATCGCGCGGCAGTCAGCCCCGAACCTTCCTCGGCCATGGTTTCTTCCAGCCCGTCCAGCCAGGACCGGTCGCGCACGCCCTCCCGCAAGAGACGCAGCCTTTCATGCATGGCGCGCTCGTAACGCGCCGCCCGTTTGGCGTGGGCAGGATCGAGCGCAAAGACCAGGCGGTCGAGGAAGCGGCGGCGTTCCGAAGCGCCTTCCAGGAAAAGCCGGTCCATGGCCGGCGTCAGCCACAGCATGGGAAGAAGCGCGGCGAGATCGGCGCTTTCGGCTGCGGCGCCGTTCAGATGAATCGTGCGCCGCGCCGGCGCATTGGCGGGGGCCGGCAAAAGGCCCGTTCCAATGTCCCAGGCGCCGCCCGGGTTGCGTGCGACCACTGCCGAGACCGCCCATAATCCGTCCGCGAAATTTTCCTCGCGGAGCAGGCGCGCATCGGCGGGCGCTTTGCGCTGAATGTGGGAAAGCTTTGCCCCGCGCAGGCCCCGTCCCGGGGAAAGCAGCGAGAGAGCCTCCAAAAGATTGGTCTTTCCCGTGCCGTTCGCCCCGGCAAGGACGACGGGACGAGCACCGGCCGAAAGCTGGCCACGCGCGTAAGAGCGGAAATTGGTCAGGATAATGTGGTTGACCGCGAGCGCGCAGCCAGAGACCGCCGCAAACGGGTCGCCCGGACGCGGTATGGCGTCATCCATCAGCCAAGCAGAGTGTCTCAAATCCTAAACCCGCATGGGCATGAGGACGTAAAGCGTGCGCCCGTCCTCGGTGTCTTCAATAAGCGTGGGCGAACCGGCATCGGCAAGGAGAAAGCGCACATCCTTGCCCGCGATCTGACCGGTGATATCAAGCAGATAGCGAGCGTTGAAGCCAATCTCAATAGCGTCGGCACGGTAATTTGCACCGAGTTCCTCGGTCGCCGTGCCCGATTCGGGATTGACCACCGAAAGGGTCACCTTATCCGCGTCCAGGTTGAGTTTGACCGCGCGCGTCTTGTCCGCCGATATGGTCGAGACGCGGTCCACGGCCTGCGAGAAATCCTTGGCATCCAACGTCAGGACCTTGTCGTTGGAGGTCGGGATCACGCGCTGATAATCGGGGAACGAACCGTCGATCAGCTTGGAGGTCAGCTCCACGCCGCTGAAGGTGAACTGCACCTTGGTGTCGGAGAGGCCGATCTCGATGGCGCCGTCGGCGTCTTCGAGGAGGCGGCGCAATTCCGCCACGGTCTTGCGCGGCACGATCACGCCCGGCATGTCCTTGGCGCCGTCCGGCAGGTCCAACTCATAGCGCGCCAGCCGGTGGCCGTCGGTCGCAACCGCCCTTAGGCGTTCCTGTTTGCCGTCTTTGGCGGCATGCAGATAGATACCGTTCAGGTAGAAGCGGGTCTCCTCGGTGGAGATGGCAAAGCGCGTGCGCTCGATCAGGGCGATAAGGTCCGATGCCGAGAGGCGAAAACGATGGGGCAGGGCGCCTGCCGACATCTGCGGAAAATCATCCTGCGGCAGGCAGGCCAGCTCGAAACGAATATTTCCCGCCGAGACCGAAAGCCGCCCGGAATCGCCGGTGACGAGTTCCGCCTGAACCTGCGAACCATCGGGCATTTTGCGTACGATGTCATAGAGCATATGCGCCGGCGCAGTGGCGGCGCCATTGCGCAAAACATCGGCGGGCAGCGACTCCACGATCTCGATGTCCAGATCGGTGGCTGTCAATTTGAGCCGCCCCTTGGCGGCTTCGATCAGCACATTCGATAGGATCGGAATGGTGTTGCGGCGTTCGACGACACTTTGGACGTGTCCGAGTGCTTTCAAGAATGCGCCGCGTTCAACATTGATTTTCATGGTGCGTAAGGTTCCAGGATCTTTGCTCGAAAACGCCTCAAAATCCCCAATTTCCGGCGCATTTTCTTGAATACGCCGACCCTCGATTCTGAGGCTGCCAGAATAGCCACAAATGCGCCAACAAGCGACTCGCGTTGGCCATTATTATGGCGCGGCAAAACTGCGTTTTGGGGTAGGGAACGCCTAAGCGTGAAGAAGCCTCATTCCCTTTTCGGTATGAGGCTTCTCGCGCCGTTTCAGACTCTGGGCTGGCGTCCCAGCACCTTGCGCAGGAAATCGACCTCCTGCTGGAAGACGGGATCGGCCCTGCAAAGCGATTCGATGCGGCGGCAGGCATGCAGCACGGTGGTGTGGTCGCGACCGCCAAAACGCCTGCCGATATCGGGGAGCGAACGGCTGGTGAGCTCGCGGGCGAGATACATCGCCACTTGTCGCGGTCGCGCGACGCGCCTTGCCCGGCGGGGCGAATGCAAGTCCCTGAGGTCGAGCTTGTAGTATTCCGCCGTCTTGCGCTGGATCTCCTCGATCGTGACGCGTTTTTCGCCGGCAGCAGCCCGGCTGCCAATCGCCTCTTCGGCGACATCGATGGTCACCGGCTTGCCGGTCAGGTCGGCATAGGTTGCCAGCTTCATCAAAACCCCGAGCAATTCGCGCGGCGACGCATCGAGCTCGTTGGCAACCTGCTCCAGCACGGCTTCGGGGAGTTTGGCGCGCGGCAATGTGCGCTCCAGCGTGACCGCCCTTGCTTTGAGGATCGCCAGACGCGTCGCTGCGTCGGGCTTGTCCAAGGCGATGGCGATGGCCCCTTGCAGGCGCGAACGGATGTCGTCGGTCAGGCCGTCAAGACTGGAAGGCGGGCGGTCCGCCGCGATCACGACCTTGCGCTTCAAATCGGTGAAGGCGTTCACCGTGTGGAGGAACTCGCTGATCGTCGCCGTGCGCCCGCAAATATGTTGCAAATCGTCGATGAGCAGAATGTCGGCGCCGCGCAGCTCTTCTTTGAAGGCCAGCGTCTCCTGGTTGCGCAAGGCCGAAAGGAAGCGGCGCATGAAATCCTCCGCCCGGAGGAACAGCACGCGCGCGCCGCGCGTGTTGCGCGCTTCCAATGCGACGGCGTTCAACAGATGCGTCTTGCCATAACCGAAGCCGCCATGAATGAAGAGCAGCCCCAAGTCGGACTCGCCGTGTTCCGCAAAGCGCTGAGCCGCCTTGAAGGCGAATTCATTGGCGGCTCCGACTACGAAGCTTGCGAAGCTTTGTGCGGGATCGGGCTGCCGGTCCCACAGACCCTGGAGGGAGGCGCCCGAGGTTTTGCCCGTGCCGCCGGTCAGCGCCGCGCCCCCCGGGGGGAGCGTGTGGCTGCGCTGCAGAACCGCTAGAGGAGCAGGTTTGACGGCGATGTTCGGCCTTGCGTCGACGGGTGCGATGACAATCTCAAGCGCGGAGAATTCCGCCACGGCCCCGGCGAACGCACGTTCGATGCGCGCGGCATGATGCGAAGCGGCGTAATCGCGCACCAGCCGGCTCGGCGCGGCGAGCCGCACATGGCCTTTCTCGGCCTTGGCGAGCGAGAGCGGCGCAATCCAGGTATCGAATATGCCTTGGCCGACTTCCAGGCGCAGCCTGTCTCTGACGGTGCTCCACAGATCTGACCACGCTGGTTCCGGCGCGTGCTGCAAAGGTAATCCCATAGTTCCCATCCCTTTTAGGTCTCCCCAATTGCCCCTTTGGGGTTTCTCGTCCTGAGTATCCATTGCTGCTCTTCATCGTTGACGCATGCCCAAATCCCCTCGGTTTTATGTCTGCATCCAGGGGAGCCTCTCGGCCTTCCATCCGCCCGAACCTCCCCGGTGGCGCTCCTTATCGAGGGCCCCTTCGAATCCATCCTTGATGTTGAAGCAGGGGCCATAGCCTGCTTCGGTCAGCGCAATCGCCGCGGCTCTGGACCGCGCACCCGAACGGCAGAGGCA
The DNA here is from genome assembly GCA_035631495.1 of Micropepsaceae bacterium. GTDB lineage: Bacteria > Pseudomonadota > Alphaproteobacteria > Micropepsales > Micropepsaceae > CAIYRG01. The sequence continues at coordinate 3,896 of DASQIQ010000272.1, read as the reverse complement.
GAACAGCGGGGCGCCCGGCCGGTAGCCGCTCTGCTTGAGAGCTTCGGCCACCTCTTGAACGAACCCCCCATTCGGAGCCGCGGGGAAGTGCTGCCATTCGCAAAGCAGCGCTTGGCGCTGCAGCGAGGTCAAATCCGGGACCCCGACGAAATTCCATTCTGCCACGGTGCGTACATCGATGAGCTGCGCGGCGGTCTCGCGCGTAAGCCTCTCCCAGGTCTCGCGCGGCGAGATGTCGCCTGCATAGCCCATGGAGGAAGAGGATCCCGACTCGGACGAACGCCGCTCAACCATCAAACGCTCCGGGATAAATATGTCACGCAGCGGAGTGCCAAAGCACTCCTACCAAGACAAACTCGCTGAGTTCTTGAGTTTTATTTAGCGAGGTCTAAACGGAGCGCAACTTACAGCGTCAAATAGTTTGGCTTTGTTTGAATATACTGTTGGTTTTTGCTGCGCCATGTTTGCCGCCCCGTGCTGAGAACAATCTATAGCGAGCTGGTTAACGGACGCAAGGGGCAAATTCGGCCCGCAGAATGCGTTGTTACGCCTCGGTCTCAACACCAAAAACACCGCGAAAAGAGAGGCTTAAAACGTGTACGGATGAACGAATCGGAGTACACGGATTATTGGAATTGAGGCGATTCAGGGGGTTATCCGGTTCCGTGTGAACGTAGCAAGACAAATGTGACCATCAAAGTCTTGGTGTTCCGCCCACTGACAAAATACAGTTTCCGCTATTATTCGCGGAAGAAAATATTTTTTTTACAAGAAAAGCTAAGAATCCTAACCCTTGAGGGTCTTGAGGCGGGCGTTGAGGCGGGAAATTTTGCGCGCGCCGGTATTTTTGTGGATAACGCCCTTGGAAACCCCTCGCATCAGAGCAGGCTCGGCCAGCTTGAGCGCGGCGGCGGCGGCGGCCTTGTCGCCCGCGGCAATCGCCTCTTCCACCTTACGTAAGGCGGTGCGGATCTGGCTCCTGCGGTTCTTGTTGACGGCCGTACGTTTGATGGTCTGACGGGCGCGTTTTTCGGCCGAAGGATGGGCTTGCATGGGCTCACTCTGTGCTCGATTTAAGGCCGGGACCAATACAAGGGCCGCGCCACAGCGTCAATGCGATCAGCGGTCCTTGAACGAGGGTTTGCGCTTTTCCACGAAGGCGGCCATGCCTTCCTTCTGATCCTCGGTCGCAAACATCGCGTGAAACAAACGGCGCTCGAAACGGATTCCTTCGGCGAGGCTCGTTTCGAAGGCGCCATTGACGCACTCCTTCACCATCAGCATGGCGGGAAGCGAGGCAGATGCGATCTTTTGCGCTGTCTTCAGCGTCTCGGCGAGAAGCTCGCCAAGCGGGACCACCCGCGCGACAAGGCCTGCGCGTTCAGCCTCGGCGGCATCCATCAGGCGGCCGGTGAGGCACATCTCCATGGCTTTGGCTTTGCCGACCGCGCGGGTAAGCCGCTGGGTTCCGCCGGCACCCGGTCCGATACCCAGATTGATCTCCGGCTGGCCGAATTTCGCATTGTCCGCGGCGATGATGAAATCGCACATCATGGCGAGCTCGCATCCCCCGCCCAGCGCGTAGCCGGCGACGGCGGCAATCACGGGTTTACGCGTGTTCGCGACGCGCTCCCAATTCCTGGTGATGAAGTCTTGCTTATAGACTTCGGCGAAGTTCTTCCCAGCCATCTCGGTGATATCGGCCCCCGCCGCGAAGGCTTTTTCCGAGCCCGTTATGATGATGCAGCGTATGGAATCTTCGGTCTCAAAACCGTCCAAGACGGCGGACAATTCATCCATCATCGGGGAGTTGAGCGCGTTGAGCGCCTGGGGGCGGTTGAGCGTGACAATGGCGATGGCGCCTTCGGTGCGGACGAGGATGTTCTGATAGGTCATGAGTCAATCCTATGTTGCGCCGCAATATGCGCCGTTGCCGGTCGCTAGGGCAAGGACGGCGAGTTTCTCGTTACGCCGCGCGGACCTTATGATGGGTGAGGCAGGAGGCACATTATGAACATGGAAAAAACTTTCGGCAGAATCGGTGTCATCGTCGGAGCCGCGCTCCTGATGCTCTCTGCGCCGGCGGCATCGCGAGCTTCCGATGAGAGTGCCCCGCTGATGCTCGCGCGAGACGGATATTTCTATGTCAACGGCAAGACGACGCAGATCGGCGGCAAGACCTATGTCACCGACCAGATGTATGTCGAAGAGCGCGTGCCGGCGAGGCGGACGCATGAATTTCCGATCGTGATGGTGCATGGCGGCACCATGTCGGGCGTGAATTTCACCGGGACCCCTGACGGCCGAGAGGGGTGGGCGCAATATTTCGTACGCCGAGGCTATGCGGTCTATGTGGTCGATCAGCCGGGGCGCGGGCGGTCGGGCTATCTGCCTGGAACCTATGGCGCGGCGCGCAATGTCGAGAGCAGCAACTCCTTCCCGCGTTTTGTGTCACAGGAAAAATCGAAACTCTGGCCGCAAGCGGTGCTGCACACGCAATGGCCGGGCACCGGAGATATGGACGACCCCGCGGCACGACAAGTGATGGCGAGCCAATTGCCGGCGATCGAAAGTTTCGAGAAGCAGCAATTCCTGAACCGCGATGCGCTGATTGCTTTGTTCGAACGGATCGGCCCAGGGATTCTCATGGTGCATTCGCAGGCCGGCGCGTTTGCCTGGCCGGTGGCCGATGCGCGGCCCGATCTGATCAAGGCGATCCTCGCTGTCGAGCCGAACGGCCCGCCCGTGCACGGCGTCGAATTCATCGGAGCCCCCGATTGGTTCAAGGAAGGACCGGCCTCGCTTGCCTATGGGATTACGTCCGTGCCCTTGTCCTATATGCCGGCTGTGAAATCGGCGGCGGAGTTGGCGTTCGTCAAAGAGGACAAGGCCGATGGCGCGGGACTCGTCACATGTTGGAAGCAGAAGGAGCCGGCGCGGCAGCTTCCCAATCTGCAGAAGATGCCCATTCTCGTGCTGACATCCGAGGCGTCCTACCACTCACCCTATGACCATTGTACCGTGAAATATCTGCAGCAGGCCGGTGTGAAGCCCTCAGCCATTCGTTTGGCCGACATCGGCATCCACGGCAATTCCCATGTGATGATGCTGGAAAAGAACAACAAGGACGTCGCCGCCGTGATCGCACAATGGCTGGATAAGGCGCTGCCCGCGGGGAAGTAGAACAAGAGGAAGGATATCCATTCGCCGGAATAGATCCCTTCCCCTCACGGCGTTCCGCCGTTCGGCCGGCAATGACAAGTTAGGTTCTCATGGCGTCGTTCTTCACCATCGGCCATTCCACGCGTTCGCTGGATGATTTCATCTCTCTTCTGAAAGATGCCGGGGTGAAGACAATCGCCGACGTCCGCAGCATCCCGGGATCCAGAACAAATCCTCAGTTCAATACCGAGACTTTGCCGCAAGCGCTTGGCGCATCCGGCATCGATTACGCCCATCTGGCGAAGCTTGGCGGTTTGCGTGGCCGGCTAAAAGGTAAAGCCGTCTCGCAGAATATGTTTTGGGACAATAAGAGTTTTCGGAACTATGCCGATTATACCGCGACCGAAACGTTTCGGATCGGCCTACGAGAATTGCAGGATCTCGGACATGCCCGGAACGCAGCGATCATGTGCGCGGAAGCGGTCTGGTGGCGATGTCACCGCCGTATTATTGCCGACTACCTCATCGCCCAAGGAGAGGCTGTCTTTCACATCCTCGGTCCAAACAAGATCGAACCGGCACATATCACGCCAGCTGCGCAAGTCTCTTCGGATGGGACATTGGTCTATCCTGCAGCGAACGCGTGATCCGTCCATACGCAAGTTATTTTTGACAACTCGGGCAATAATAGGTCGAGCGTCCGCTCTGCACGATGCGCTTGATCTTGCCGCGGC
>DASQIQ010000271.1:0-14348 GCA_035631495.1 Micropepsaceae bacterium | reverse complement strand
ACGGCTTCGTATTCTGTTCCTTCAACGCGAGCTACAAGATCACGCCGCAGATGTTTGATTCATGGATGCGCCTGCTCGAAAGCGTGGAGGAAAGCGTGCTGTGGCTCGGACAGGCCAATGATTCGGCAAGGCGAAATCTTAAGCTTGAAGCGGAGGCCCGCAGCATCGCCGCGCATCGGATTGTATTTGCGTCCTATCTGCCTTCCGCTGCGGACCATTTGGCGCGGCTGAAACTGGCGGATCTCTTTCTCGATACCTTGCCCTATAACGCCCACGCCACGGCGGCCGATGCGCTGTGGGTGGGGCTCCCGGTTCTGACCTGCATGGGCGAGAGATTCGCGGGGCGCGTGGCGGGGAGTCTTTTGCATGCCGCGGGTCTGTCCGAATTGGTTACGGATTCTCTCGCGGCCTACGAAGCCAAGGCGCTGGCATTGGCGCGCAATCGCGATGCACTCGATGCCATCAAAGCGCGGCTGCAGCGCAATCGCGCCACGCACAGCCTGTTCGACACCACGCGGTCCACGCGCAATCTCGAAAGGGCATTCCTCACCATGTGGGAACGGCACCAACATGGGCTGCCACCACAGGGCTTCGCCGTTGGGGAAGCGACCGCGGACCATTGGGCATGAGTGATGCCCGCTTGCAGGATGGTTTTCGCGCCCATCAAGCAGGCGATCTGGATCGCGCCGAGCAGCTCTATAGGGATATCCTGAAAGCCGACGGGAACAATTTCGATGCGCTTTATCTGCTCGGCTATATTCATCTCCAGCGCGGCCAATGGGAGCCGGCCGAACGGCAGATCGGCAAAGCGCTGACGGTCAATCCCCATTCGATCGATGCTTTGTTCAACCGGGCGCGGGCGCTGATGAATCTCGGGCGCCACATGGAAGCCTTGTCCTCATTGGATCAGGCCCTATCCCTGCGCCCGAATATTCCCGAATTGCTGCTGACGCGGGGCAATGCGTGTTTTGCGCTCAATCGCGCGGCCGAAGCCCTGGCAGCCTATGACCAGGCGCTGGCGATAAGGCCGGATTTTCCCGAAGGCTGGAACAATCGGGGCAATGCCCTGGCAGCGCTCAAGCGCCTTGACGAGGCGCTGCTCAGTTATCAGCGCATGCTGGCCGCCAGACCCGGCGATGTGGGCGCGCTCCATCACCAGGCGCTGACCTTGCTTGAGCTGAAGCGTTACGAAGAGGCGGCGCGCGGTTTTGCGGATGTTTTGAAAATTGATCCCGACTTTCCCTATGCCCGAGGAAATCTCGTTTATTGCCGGCTGAATGCCTGTGATTGGGAAGGCTTGAACGAGGAAATTTCCGAAATCGCCGCACGCCTCAAGGCGGGGGCCCAGGTGGTGACGCCGATCCAGCATGCGGCGTTTTCATCATCGCCGGAGGAGCAATTGCAGGTCGCCCGCATCTGGGGCGCGGACAAATATCCGCCACAGGCGCCCTTGTGGCTTGGAGAGGACTATGGCCACGCGCGAATCCGCATCGCCTATCTTTCGGCCGATTTCCATTCTCACGCCACGGCCGCGCTCATGGCCGGAGTCTTCGAAGGCCATGACCGCACGCGCTTCCAGACCTCTGCGGTGTCGTTCGGTCCCGATGACCGAAGCGAAATGCGTGCGCGCCTCGTCGCCGCATTCGATTCGTTTGTCGATGTTCGCGACAAGAGCGATGCCGAGGTGGCTGCGCTGCTGAGGCAGATGGAGACCGACATAGTGGTCGACCTCAAAGGCTACACCCAGGATTCGCGTCCCGGCATCCTCGCGCACCGGGCAGCGCCCCTGCAGGTGAGCTATCTCGGTTTTCCCGGCACCATGGGCGTGGATTACATCGACTACATCATCGCCGACCGGACGGTGATCCCGGCCGAGCACGCCCAATATTACAGCGAGGCAATCGCCTATCTGCCGGACACCTATCAGGCCAATGACGCCAAGCGGCGTATCGCGGAAAACACCCCGGCGCGGCGGCACGCCGGCCTTCCGGAAACAGGCTTCGGCTTTTGCTGCTTCAATAACAATTTCAAGATCATGCCGGAGATCTTTGCGATCTGGATGCAGCTTCTCAAGGCCGTTGACGGAAGCGTGTTGTGGCTTCTGGAGGACAATGCGTCAGCCTCGCGCAACCTGCGGCGAGAGGCCGTGGCACGAGGCGTCGCGCCGGAGCGATTGATTTTCGCCCCACGGGCCAATCTGGATGCGCATTTGGCGCGCCATCGGCTGGCGGATCTTTTCTTGGACACGCTGCCCTACAATGCCCATACCAGCGCCAGCGACGCACTCTGGGCGGGCCTGCCCATCGTAACCTGTTTGGGCGAGACTTTTGCCGGCCGGGTTGCGGCAAGCCTGCTGCGGGCCGCCGGCCTGCCCGAACTGATCACCAAATCGCTGGGAGATTATGAAGCTTTGGCGCTGAAACTGGCGCGGGACCCGGCGAAATTGTCCGCGCTCAAGGCAAAGCTCGCGCAAACGCGCTCTATATGCCCGCTCTTCGACACCGTGCGCTTCACCCGCAACCTCGAGGCCGCTTACCGTTCCATGTTGGAACGGCGCCGGCAGCAACTGCCGCCGGCCAGTTTCGAGCTATCCGGTTGAGGAGCCTCAGCGGAAGGCCGAGCTGTCCGCCTCGCTTGACACCCCGGCGATGCGCGATTACATCCGCCGTTCTTCGCTTTAGAATGCGCCCGCGGGGGCGTAGCTCAGTTGGTTAGAGTGACGGCCTGTCACGCCGTAGGTCGCGGGTTCGAGCCCCGTCGCTCCCGCCAGTTTCCTCCCGAAATCCGGGCGAATTGCCTTTATTTTAGGCTCGAATCTTGTTCTAACGCGCGCGTTGCAAGCGGGTCTTCGCTCACTATACTGCACCCGCGAAATCGGACCGGCGAAAGGTTTGAACAAGCGCGCTCTGGCTTTGCGGCCGCGCGTTCCTTCCGGTCTGGAGAAGCGGGTTGATCATGAATGGATTTCTGCTCGAATATCTGCCCATCTTGCTGTTTATCGTCATTGCCGCCGTGCTGGGCACGGCGCTCGCGGTCTTGCCCCTCATTCTTGCCCCCGCGAAACCCGACGCAGAGAAGCTTTCGGCCTATGAATGCGGCTTTCCCGCTTTCGACGACGCGCGCATGAAGTTCGACGTGCGCTTCTATTTGGTGTCCATTCTTTTCATTATCTTCGACCTCGAAGTGGCGTTCCTGTTCCCCTGGGCCATATCGCTCAAATCCATCGGCGTTTTCGGCTTCTGGTCCATGGTCGTCTTCCTGGGCGTGCTGACGGTCGGGTTCATCTATGAATGGAAGAAGGGAGCGCTCGAATGGGAGTGATCCCCGGCAAGACGCCTTACGGCGCCGGCGGACGCGCGGGAGTCGAGGGCGCGGCTCCGATTCCGGTGAATGATCCCTATTTCTCCGCCATGGGCGAGGAGCTGAAGGACAAAGGCTTCCTGGTCGCCAATGCCGACGCCCTGATCAACTGGGCTCGCACGGGATCTTTGATGTGGATGACGTTTGGCCTCGCTTGCTGCGCGGTCGAGATGATTCAGGCCGCCATGCCCCGTTACGACATTGAACGCTTTGGTTTCGCGCCGCGCGCCTCGCCGCGCCAGTCGGACGTGATGATCGTTGCCGGCACCCTCACCAACAAGATGGCGCCTGCCTTGCGCAAGGTCTACGACCAGATGCCGGAACCGCGCTACGTCATCTCCATGGGCTCCTGCGCCAATGGCGGCGGCTATTACCATTATTCCTATGCCGTGGTGCGGGGGTGCGACCGCATCGTGCCGGTCGACATCTATGTCCCTGGCTGTCCGCCGACCGCCGAAGCGCTTGTGTATGGAATCATGCTGCTGCAGCGAAAAATACGCCGCACCGGCAATATCGAGCGATGATCGGTTGGCGGTGACATGATGAAAACGCTGGAAGAATTGGCCGACCGGATCAAAGCGGAATTTCCCGCTTGCGGATCGAACCTCACGTTCGGCGAGCTGACGCTGACCGCGGAAGCCCAGGACATCGTGCGCTTGCTCGCTTATTTGCGCGATGATCCGGAATGCGCGTTCACCATTCTCATCGACATTTGCGGTGTCGATTATCCAAATCGCCCGCGCCGCTTCGATGTTGTTTATCATCTGCTATCCATCGCGAAGAATCATCGCATCCGCATCAAGATCGAAACCGAAGAGACCGCGCCCGTTCCATCCGTCGTTTCCGTTTATCCGGCCGCCAATTGGTTCGAGCGCGAAGCCTTCGACATGTACGGCATCCTGTTCACGGATCATCCTGATCTTCGCCGAATCCTCACCGATTACGGCTTTACCGGTTACCCGCTGCGCAAGGATTTCCCGCTGACCGGCTATGTGGAAGTGCGCTGGGACGACGAGCAGAAGCGCGTGGTCTATGAGCCGGTGCGGCTGGTTCAGGAATTCCGCGATTTCGATTTTCTGTCGCCCTGGGAGGGCGCGCCCTACATCCTGCCGTGGCATGAGGACAAGGGTAAGGACACGCCCAAGAAATGAACGACGTCGCAGCCGAAGCCCAAGACCGTACTTTCAGCATCAATTTCGGGCCGCAGCATCCGGCGACTCACGGCGTCTTGCGCCTGGTGCTGGAACTCGACGGCGAAATCGTGAAGCGGGTCGACCCGCATATCGGCCTGCTTCATCGCGGCACCGAGAAGCTGATCGAGCATAAGACCTATCTTCAGGCGATCCCGTATTTTGACCGGCTCGATTACGTCGCACCGATGAATCAGGAGCACGGCTTTGCGCTTGCGGGCGAGAGGTTGCTGAATCTGACGGTTCCGCCGCGCGCGCAATATATTCGAGTGCTCTATTGTGAGATCGGACGTCTGCTCAATCATCTTCTCAACGTCACCACCCAGGCCATGGATGTCGGCGCCCTGACACCGCCTCTCTGGGGCTTCGAGGAACGCGAGAAGTTGATGATCTTCTATGAGCGCGCATCGGGCTCGCGCATGCACGCCAATTATTTCCGCATGGGCGGCGTGCATCAGGATCTGACGCCGAAGCTTTTGGAGGATATTTACGCGTTCTGCGATCATTTCCCAAAAGTACTCGACGATATCGAGGGCCTTCTCACTCACAACCGCATCTTCAAACAGCGCAATGTCGATATCGGCGTGGTGACGCGTAAAGACGCGCTCGCCTGGGGAATGTCGGGCGTCATGCTGCGCTCGACGGGCATTGCCTGGGATTTGCGCCGCGCGCAGCCTTACGAATGCTATTCCGATCTCGATTTTCAGATTCCGGTCGGCAAGAACGGCGATTGCTACGACCGTTATCTGATGCGCATGGAAGAAATGCGCCAGTCGAACAAGATCATGAAACAGTGCATCGAAAAGATGCCGGTCGGACCGGTCATGGTTCAGGACGGCAAGGTGGTGCCGCCCAAGCGGGCGGACATGAAGCGGTCGATGGAAGCGCTCATCCACCACTTCAAGCTTTACACCGAGGGCTTCCACATACCCGCGGGCGAGGTCTATGCCGCGGTGGAGGCGCCCAAAGGAGAGTTCGGCGTCTATCTTGTTTCCGACGGCAGCAACAAAGCCTATCGCTGCAAAATCAGGGCCCCGAGCTTCGCCCATCTGCAGGCGATGGATTTTCTTTGTTGCGGTCACATGCTGGCCGATGTCTCCGCCGTGCTCGGTTCCATCGACATCGTGTTCGGGGAGGTCGACCGGTGAGTTTGCGCCGCCTTGCAGAACATCAGCCCGCCAGGTTCGCCTTCAGCGCGGAGAACGCCGCCTGGTGCCGGGAGCAGATGAAGAAATATCCGCCGGGGCGTCAATCTTCGGCGGTCATCCCTATCCTCTGGCGCGGGCAGGAGCAGGAAGGCTGGGTCACCAAGCCGATGATCGAGGAAGTCGGGCGCCTACTGGACATGCCCTATATCCGCGTACTGGAAGTCGCCACGTTTTACACCATGTTCAACCTGCACCCGGTCGGAGAGCATCTCGTCCAAGTCTGCACCACGACGCCCTGCTGGCTGCGCGGGTCCGACGATGTGGTTTCGGCCTGCAAGAAACATATCCATCCGAAACAGGGATCGATTTCCCCGGACGGCAAATTCACCTGGATCGAAATGGAATGCTTGGGTGCCTGCGTCAACGCGCCGATGATCATCATCGACAAAGACCCGTATGAAGATCTCGACGGGACAAAGATGGAAAATATTCTGGCTGCCATCCGGCGCGGAGAAACGCCCAAGCCCGGCCCACAAGTGGCGCGCCGGTCTTCCGAACCCGAAGGCGGAGCGACCACGCTCAATGAGGTGGGATCATAATCCATGCTCGCCGATAAGGACCGCATCTTCACCAATCTCTATGGCTTCCATGATTGGGGCCTTCAGGCCGCGATAAAACGCGGCTCATGGGATGGCACCAAGGCGATCCTCGAGAAAGGTCCCGAGGGAATCGTCGACATCATGAAGAAGTCGGGCTTGCGCGGCCGCGGCGGCGCCGGATTCCCGACCGGACTGAAATGGTCCTTCATGCCCAAGGAAGTGAAGGAACGTCCGCATTATCTCGTCGTGAATGCCGATGAGTCCGAGCCAGGCACCTGCAAGGACCGGGACATTATGCGTCACGATCCGCAGCTTCTGGTCGAGGGCTGTTTGATCGCCTCCTTCGCGATGCGGGCGCATGCTTGTTACATCTATATCCGCGGCGAATTCCTGCGCGAGCGCGAAGTTCTACAGGCCGCTATCGATCAGGCCTATGAAGCCAGGCTGATCGGCCCCAACAACATCCATGGCTGGGATTTCGAGCTTTATCTGCATCACGGCGCAGGCGCCTATATCTGCGGCGAAGAGACCGCGCTGCTCGAAAGCCTCGAAGGCAAGAAGGGCATGCCGCGGATGAAGCCGCCATTCCCGGCCAATGTCGGGCTCTATGGCTGCCCCACCACGGTCAACAATGTGGAGTCCATCGCGGTCGCCCCCACCATCATCCGGCGCGGCGCCGACTGGTTCGCCGGCATCGGTCGCCCCAACAATACCGGCACCAAGGTGTTCTGCATTTCCGGCCATGTGAACAAGCCCTGCAATGTCGAAGAGGCCATGGGCATTCCCATGCGCGAGCTCATCGACACGCATGCCGGTGCCGTGCGCGGCGGCTGGGACAATCTGCTGGCGGTGATCCCGGGCGGGGCTTCGGTTCCGCTGATCCCCAAATCGATCTGCGACACGGTGCTGATGGATTTCGACGCGCTGAAAGAAGTGCAGTCGGGCCTTGGCACGGCGGCGGTGATCGTCATGGACAAATCCACCGATGTCGTGAAGGCGATCGCGCGGCTGGCCGCCTTCTATCAGCATGAATCCTGCGGCCAGTGCACGCCGTGCCGCGAAGGCTGCGGCTGGATGCGCCGGGTGATGGACCGGCTCGTCGTCGGCGACGCCGTCGTGCCCGAAATCGATTTGCTGCAGGAAGTCAGCAAGGAGATCGAGGGCCACACGATCTGTGCTTTGGGCGATGCCGCGGCCTGGCCGATCCAGGGGCTCATCCGTCATTTCCGGCCCGAATTGGAGCGGCGGATTGCGATGGCGGGCCGGCAGGTTCGGCAGGCGGCGGAGTGATGGCGATGCGCAAGCGGGAGATCATCGCGGCAGGTCTAGGCGGCGTCATGCTGCTCGCGGTCGTCTCGTTGTTTCTTGGCACGCATTATGGCGCGCTGCTGCACCCGGGCGCGGCGGGCAAGTCCGCTTCAGCGATCGATGCGAACGGGCTGAACATTCCGTCCATCGAGGCAATGTGCCAGGCGGCGGGGGCCACCAGCGCCAATCTGGAATCCTGCAAAAGCGATGAGAGCGCCGCGGCGGAATTTGTCATCGCCTGGATGGGACTGCACGGGTTTGTTGCCAACGGCAATATCGACATGGGCCAGATTCAAGTCGCCGCGGAGCTCGGCACCGATCCCGCTTCTCCCCTTACCAATCCCGATGTCTCGCTCGCCGATCCGAGCCTTGGCGGCGATCCCAATGCCGCCGAAACGGAAGCCGAGCCGAATATCGATCCGGCCACGGGTCTTCCCGTCACGGAAACGTTCGACTCGCCGGCGCAGATCGCGATGTTTTGCCTCGGCGACTCGATGGACTGGTTGCAGTTGCATGATTGCATTTCGCGTTACGACCCCTCCAGCCGGTTCGATGGAAATTGATCCGAAGCCAATGAGTACCGCATGAGCAAGCTCATTATCGACGGCAAAGAGATCGACGCCGATCCTTCTTTGACGCTGCTGCAAGCCTGCGAGTTGGCCGGAGCGGAGATTCCGCGCTTCTGTTATCACGAGCGGCTTTCGATCGCCGGCAATTGCCGCATGTGTCTGGTGGAGTGGGTGGGCTCGCCCAAGCCGCAGGCGTCCTGTGCGCTACAGGTGCGCGACATCCCGCCCAACCGCGACGGCACGCCGGCGAAGATCAACACCACTTCGCCCGTCGCCCGGAAGGCGCGCGAAGGGGTGATGGAGTTCCTCCTGATCAATCATCCGCTCGATTGCCCGATCTGCGATCAGGGCGGCGAATGCGATCTGCAGGACCAGGCGATGGGTTATGGGCGTGCCGCGTTCAACCGCTATCGCGAGCACAAGCGGGCGGTCGAAGACAAATATATGGGCCCGCTGGTCAAGACCAGCATGAACCGCTGCATCCATTGTACCCGCTGCATCCGTTTTGCCACCGAGGTTGCGGGCGTACCCGATCTGGGTGCCACGGGCCGCGGCGAGGATATGGAGATCACTACCTATCTGGAGAAGGCGATCGAATCCGAGCTATCGGGCAATGTCATCGATCTTTGTCCCGTGGGCGCGCTGTTGTCAAAACCCTATTCTTTCACGGCCAGGCCCTGGGAATTGCACAAGACCGAATCCATCGACGTGATGGACGCGATGGGCTGCAACATCCGCGTGGACTCGCGTGGGCGCGAAGTGATGCGCTTCCAGCCGCGCGTCAATGAGGGTGTCAACGAGGAGTGGCTTGGCGACAAATCGCGCTATGTGTGGGACGGGCTGAAGCGCCAGCGCCTCGACAGGCCCTATGTGAGGCGAAACGGCAAGCTCCAGCCGGCGAGCTGGAACGAAGCCTTTGCACTGGTCGCCGACAAGCTCAACACGACGCCGTCCGCCAAAATGGCGGCGATCGTCGGTGATCTCGCCGCGGCAGAAGAAATCAAGGCGCTGAAGGATCTGATGGGCGCCTTCAAGGTCCCGAATCTGGATTGTCGCCAGGACGGAGCAAAGCTTGGCTCAACCCCGCGCCAAAATTATCTCTTCAACTCCACCTTCCAGGGCATCGAGGCTGCGGACGCGCTTCTTCTCATCGGCACCAATCCGCGTTGGGAAGCCCCGGTCCTGAATGCGCGTATCCGCAAGACCTGGCTCAACGGGAATCTGAGGATCGCCAATGTCGGTCGATCCTATGATCTGACCTATCCGGTCGAGCAATTGGGGGCGAGCGCGAGCGTCCTTGCCGATATCGCGGGCGGCACTCACCCATTTGCGCAAGTGTTGAAGGACGCGAAACGGCCGATGCTGATCCTTGGTCAGGGCGCGCTGGCGCGTTCCGACGGCGCGGCGATCCACAACCTTGCGGCGCGTATCGCTTCGGCAAGCGGCATGATTGGACCTGCGGGCTCCCCGGCTGAAGGCGGCTGGAACGGATTCAATGTGCTCCACATTGCGGCCGCACGCGTGGGCGCCCTCGATCTTGGCTTTGTGCCGGCGGCGGGCGGGCGCGATGTCGCAGGCATTCTGAACAGCGCCGAAAAAGGCGAGATCGATTTCGTCTATCTGCTGGGTGCCGACGAGATCGATACCAGCCGCCTCGGACGGGCCTTCGTGGTCTATCAGGGCACCCATGGCGATGCCGGCGCGCATCGCGCCGATGTCGTGTTTCCCGGCGCCGCCTATACGGAAAAGAGCGGGCTCTATGTGAATTCCGAGGGCCGCGTGCAATTGGCCAACCGCGCGACCTTTCCCCCGGGGGAGGCGAAAGAGGACTGGGCGATCCTACGAGCACTGTCGGAAGTCGCGAAACAGCGCCTGCCTTACGACGACATCGAGGCGCTGCGCCTCAAGCTCACCGAGGACGCGCCGCATTTTGCGAAGCGCGACGAGGCGCCGCAATCGCCAGGGGCCGACCCTGCAATTTGGAACGCCATCGGAACGCCAGGCTCCGTGGATGCCAAGCTGCCGCTCGAATCTCCGATTGCCGATTTCTATCTCACCAATCCCATCGCGCGCGCGAGCGAAACCATGGCGGAGTGTTCGCGTCTCTTCGTTCAACGCACTTCCATGGCGGCGGAATAGCACCATGCTCTTTGTCCAAGCCTTTCAGAGCCTGGGACTGCCTTCCGGCGCCGCGTGGTTTCTGTCCCAGCTCATTGTGATTCTGATCCTCTCCGTCAGCCTGCTGGTGATGCTGGCGTTTCTTTTGCTCTTTGACCGCAAGGTCTGGGCGGCGGTTCAGATGCGCCGCGGCCCCAACGTGGTTGGGGCTTTCGGCCTGCTCCAAAGCTTTGCCGATTTCATCAAATTCGTCCTCAAGGAAGTGATCATTCCGGCGGGCGCCAACAAGGGCGTGTTCCTGCTCGCCCCGCTTGTCGCCTTCACGCTTGCCATGGCGGCCTGGGCTGTGGTGCCGGTGGGGCCCGGCTGGGTGATCAGTGACATCAATGTCGGGATTCTTTATCTGTTCGCCGTCTCCTCCCTTGGCGTCTACGGCATCATCATGGGCGGCTGGGCGTCCAATTCCAAATATGCGTTCCTCGGATCCTTGCGGTCCGCGGCCCAGATGGTGTCCTACGAGGTCTCCATCGGCTTTGTCCTGATCACCGTGCTGTTGTTCGCCGGTTCCCTGAACCTCTCCGACATCGTGCGGGCACAAGCCCCGGATATGCGCGGCTGGTTCGTGTTTTCGCCGCTTCTGCCGATGTTCGTGCTGTTCTTCATCTCCGCGCTTGCCGAGACCAACCGGCCGCCTTTCGATTTGCCAGAGGCGGAATCCGAACTGGTTGCCGGGTTTGCGGTCGAATATTCCTCGACGCCCTATTTGCTCTTCATGGTCGCCGAATATCTGAATATCGTCCTGATGTGCGCCATGATGTCGATCCTCTTCTTCGGCGGCTGGCTGCCGCCCATCGACATATGGCCGATCAACGCCGTTCCGGGTGTGATCTGGCTGATCATCAAGGTGTGGTTCTTCTTCTTTCTGTTTGCGATGGCCAAGGCAATCGTGCCGCGCTATCGCTACGATCAGTTGATGCGACTCGGCTGGAAGGTCTTTCTGCCGATTTCTATGGCATGGGTGGTGCTCGTGAGCGGCTATTTGCTCGCTACGGGCCGGCTTCCCGGGTGAGGTGAGACATGACCTGGCTAGGCCGTTCGGCGCGCACGATCTTCCTGTGGGATTTTGTCACCAGTTTTGTCCTGGGGATGCGATATTTTTTCGCGCCCAAAAAGACCCTGAATTATCCCTTCGAAAGGTCGCCTTTGTCGCCCCGCTTCCGCGGCGAGCACGCGCTTCGCCGCTATGCGTCGGGCGAGGAACGCTGCATCGCCTGCAAGCTCTGCGAGGCGATATGCCCCGCCAATTGCATTACCATCGAAGCGGAGCCCCGCGAGGACGGCAGCAGGCGCACCACGCGCTATGATATCGACATGACCAAATGCATCTATTGCGGCCTGTGCCAGGAGGCCTGCCCGGTCGATGCGATCGTCGAGGGTCCGAATTTGGACTTTGCCGTCGAAACCCGCGAAGAGCTTTATTACGACAAGGCCAAACTGCTCGCGAACGGCGATCGCTGGGAGCGGGAAATCGCCAAGAATCTGGAGTTGGACGCCCCTTACCGCTAGTCAATTCATCCTCTCGCCTAACGCCCTATGCCGAGCTCGTCGAAGCATAGGAGCGCACACAAGTGAACCACACGCCAGCATGCTGCAGGGAATTGCCTTTTACGTGTTTTCCGCCGTGATGATCGCGTCCGCCTTGATGGTGATCGCGGCGCGCAATCCTGTGCACTCCGTGCTGTTCCTGATCCTCGCGTTTTTCAACGCCGCGGCCTTGTTCGTGCTTCTGGGCGCCGAGTTCCTGGCGATGATTCTGGTCGTGGTCTATGTCGGCGCGGTGGCGGTGCTGTTCCTGTTCGTGGTGATGATGCTCGACATTGATTTTGTCGCGCTGCGCCGGGGGTTCATGGAATATCTGCCTTTGGGAGCGCTGATCGGCTTGGTGCTGATGAGCGAGCTTCTGATCGTGCTCGGCGCCTCGGTATTCGGCAATTCGGTGCCGGCGGCGCATCTCAATCCTTCGGGCCTCAGCAACACCCGAATGCTGGGGGACATCCTCTACACCGACTATATTTTCTACTTCCAGACCGCGGGATTGATCCTGCTCGTCGCCATGATCGGCGCCATCGTCTTGACGCTGCGTCATCGCCCGGGTGTGAAGCGTCAATCGATCCGCCGTCAAGTCGGACGCCAGCCCGCCGATGCGATGGAGCTGCATGACGTCAAGCCGGGTCAGGGGAGCCGATCATGATCATCGGGCTTGCCCATTATTTGATCGTGGCCGCGCTGCTCTTCACCATCGGTGTGTTCGGCATCTTCATCAACCGCAAGAACGTCATCGTCATCCTGATGTCCATTGAGCTGATCCTGTTGGCCGTGAACATCAATTTCGTGGCGTTCTCGACCTTTCTGGGTGATCTGGTGGGCCAGGTCTTCGCGCTCTTCGTTTTAACGGTCGCCGCCGCGGAAGCAGCGATCGGCTTGGCGATTCTCGTCGTCTATTTCCGCAACCGCGGCACCATTGCGGTCGAAGACATCAATCTGATGAAGGGCTGAACCGGTTAGCATGTACACCGCGATTGTCTTTCTTCCGATCCTCGGTTCGGCCATTGCCGGTATCTTCGGCCGCATCATCGGCGCGCGCGGAGCCGAGCTCGTCACGACCGGCTTCCTGTTCATATGCGCAGGCCTCTCTTGCTATGCGCTCTACGATGTCGCGTTTTTGGGACATTCTCAGATCGTACCCGTCGCCACCTGGATCGCGTCGGGGAATTTGTCCGTCGATTGGGCGCTCCGCGTCGATTCCCTTACCGCGGTGATGCTGGTGGTGGTGACGGTCGTGTCCTCGCTCGTGCATCTCTATTCCGTCGGCTACATGCACGACGACCCGTACCGGCCGCGTTTCTTCTCCTTTCTGTCGCTGTTCACATTTGCCATGCTGATGTTGGTGACAGCCAACAACTTCCTGCAAATGTTTTTCGGTTGGGAAGGCGTGGGCCTCGCCTCCTATTTGTTGATCGGTTTCTGGTATACGCGCCCTTCCGCTGTTGCCGCCGCCATCAAGGCCTTCATCGTCAACCGGATCGGAGATTTCGGCTTCGCGCTCGGCGTATTCGGCGTCTATTACGTGTTCGGCACGCTGGATTTCGACCGCGTCTTCATGGCGGCGCCCATGTTCGTGGGCAAAAGTTTCATCTTCGCGGGACATCCGGTCGATATCCTCAACACGCTTTGCATCCTGCTCTTCATCGGCGCGATGGGAAAATCGGCGCAGCTCGGCCTGCACACCTGGCTGCCGGACGCGATGGAAGGCCCGACGCCGGTCTCGGCCTTGATTCATGCCGCGACCATGGTGACGGCGGGCGTATTCCTTGTCTGCCGAGCTTCGCCTTTGTTCGAGCTTGCGCCGGCGGCGCTCGGCTTTGTCGTCTTCATCGGGGCGACGACCGCCTTCTTCGCGGCCTCCGTCGGCCTGTTCCAGAACGACATCAAGCGGGTGATCGCCTATTCCACCTGTTCGCAGCTCGGCTACATGTTCGTGGCGGCCGGCGTCTCAGCCTATGGCGCGGCCATGTTTCATCTCTTCACCCATGCCTTCTTCAAGGCGCTGTTGTTCTTGGGTGCGGGCTCGGTGATTCACGCCCTGCATCACGAGCAGGACATGCGCAAGATGGGCGGCCTGGCGCGCCGGCTTCCCATCACCTGGGCGATGATGCTGATCGGCAATCTGTCGCTGACCGGTGTCGGCATTCCGTTCCTTGGGATCGGCGCCGCCGGATTTTACTCCAAGGATGCCATCATCAACGCGGCTTTCCTCTCAGGCACAAGCATCGGCACCTACGCTTTTGTGCTGACCACCATCGGCGTGCTGATGACGTCCTTTTATTCATGGCGCCAGTTTCTGATGACCTTCCATGGGCCGTATCGCGGCGAAGCCGAAGCGCATCGTGCGCATGCGCATGACGAGTCGCACGCGGGACATGATCACGGCCATGCCGTCAAACTTGAGGACGTTCATGAATCGCCCTGGGTGATCCTGGCGCCGTTGATCGTGCT
>DASQIQ010000270.1:0-3843 GCA_035631495.1 Micropepsaceae bacterium | reverse complement strand
CCCCCCCGCTTTCGTTGGTGCGGTCGATATTGACACGACAATCGTGCTACGGAGAATTGGGCTCACTCGAGGATCGGTTATCTGGTGAACCGAAGCGCCTTATGTCAGTACCGGCTGGGGTCTTGAACGCCGATGATGATTCGCATCCCCAATGTGCTTAGCCCGGCGCAAGTCGAGGCATGCCGAAAGGCGCTCGAAGCCGCGGATTGGTTTGACGGCAAGGCGACCGCGGGGCCTTTGACCAAGTCCTCGAAGACCAACATGCAGGTGCCCGCGAGCCACCCAATCGCGCGTCGTCTGGGCGAGATGATCACCGATGCGCTGCACAAGAACCTTTTGTTCCTAAGGGCGGCTTTGCCTCTGAGAATCGTGCCGCCCTCGTTCAATCGCTACGCCGTGGGTCAAGCCTACGGCAACCATGTCGATGCGACGGTGCAGCATGTGTGGGGCTCGGCGGATCGCGTCCGCACCGATCTTTCGGCAACGCTCTTCCTAACCCCGCCCGAGGATTACGATGGCGGCGAACTCACCATTCATGACGAATTGGGCGAGCGCCCCGTCAAATTGCCGGCCGGTGATATGCTGCTTTATCCTGCCACCAGCCTGCATCACGTCTCGCCGGTGACACGCGGGGTAAGGCTCGCGTCGTTTTTCTGGATCCAGAGCATGGTGCGCGCGGATGCCGACCGCACGCTGCTGTTCGAGCTCGGCACGACGCTGCAGCAATTCGAGCAGGCCGTGCCGGACCATCCTGCCGTAATCGACCTCACCGGCATTTATTACAATCTCTTTCGGCGTTGGACCGACACCTGACCGCCCCATGGCGGCTCGACGCCAGGCAGCGCGTATCGCGAACCGGCGAGGGACCAATTCTTGACCGAATGGAACCGGGACCAAGCGAAGGTCGCCGCGTCCGGTTCTCGATGAATAAATTGCAACATTTTCATCCCGGGTGCATTATCCGCCGATAGGAGCTCGCCGCACGGGGTTCAGGGTGCGTGGCGGGCTAGTCCGAGTGCTCTTGTAACGCAGTGCGTAAAGGGCGCGAATGAATCGCATCAGACGACCGCGCCATTAAGAGGAGGACGAGCCTGGGGGAGATCAGGGCTCGCTTTGCGTATCGGCTAATGCAGGCCGGAACATCCGGCCGCAAATTAGAGGTTGCCAGTTCTGGCACCACCCGGGGGAGCTATCATGAATCCTACGACGTCCAAACTCGCCGCCCTTATGGGATCGGCTTCATTGTTGACGATGGCCAATGTGCTCGCGGCGCAAGCCCAGCAGGTCGCTCAAGCACAAATGGCCCAAGCTACGCCGGGCGAAGTGCCCGAGCAGGTGCTCATCACCGGCTCGCTCATTCACGGCACCGCCGCGGTCGGCGTGCCCGTGACAAATTTGAACCTTCAGGATTTCCGTACAACAGGCGCAGCAACGACCGCGGATCTGTTCCGCTCCGTTCCGGTCGCCAATGTCGCGCCCGGCGCGGTCGCTACGAATTCCCCAGGCCAGCTCCAAAGACTGACGCGCGTCAATATACGCGGCCTCGATGCCTCCGGGCCGCGCTCGGTTATGATGGTGGACGGCATGCGCCATCCGCCGCAAGCCGATGGTATCTGCACTATCGATCCCTCGATCATTCCCTCGCTCGCCGTGGACCGCATCGACATCCTCGCGGACGGCGCATCGGCCACCTATGGCTCCGACGCGATCGCGGGCGTCATCAACATCATCCTCAAGCGCGGCTTTGATGGAGCCATCACGCAGCTCCATTTCTCCGCTCCCGACGCGGGGGGCATGCATTATCAGGCGTCCCAATTGTGGGGCCGGACGTGGGACGGCGGCGACATCACCTTGAGCTATGAGTGGTATGACGAAGCGCCCGTCTATGGCACGGCGCATTCGAAATATACTCAGAATTACAGCCCATGGGGATTGGACGATAGAAGACCGATAGCCGGCGCCTTTCCAGGGATCATATCGACGGGTGCGCCGGCGACGACCTTCCCCGGCGGTTTTCCTGCGACTGTGGGCACTTACTGCACCAATTGTTTCTCCATTCCAGCCGGCAACGGCACGGCCTTCAATCCCATCAATGGCGGCCTTGGACCGACGGCGCCCTTCAGCGCCTCGCAGCTGAACTGGACGAATTTCAACACCGCGGCCAATTCGGGCTCCAACGGCACACGCAACATCATGGAGGCCTTAAGGAACGGCTATGAAGTTGGGCCCATACAACGCAATGCCGCAACCATCACCGTCGATCAGCGGCTGACCAAGAATATTTCGTTCTTCGGCGAAGGCTACTACAACAATCGCCGCGTCGAACACCACCCATCCGAAGTCACGCAGCCGGTCACCAACAATACATTCACCACCGCGGTGCCCACCTTCAATCCGTATTACCCGACCGGCGGCGCTCCGACCAATCTGCGCGTGAGCTATGATATTGCGGCGGAGATTCCCCCCCGGGGCTACGCATATGAATTGTCCACCCGATACGCATTCGGCCTCAACATCGATCTGCCGGGCAGTTGGACCGGACAGATCTACGATGCCAGAAGCTCCGACGCGAATGTCCGGTATGAAAACGCCACGATCAACAAGAACGCCGTCTCGGCGGCATTGGGCTGGACAATCAACGCGACCGCGGCCAGCGGGACCGCACCCGGCATCGCAACCTGGACCAGGCCGGCGACGGTTCCTTATCTGGACTTGTTCTGCGATTCCACGGCAGTTCGATGCAACTCTCCGACCACGCTGAATTATGTCACCGGGTTCCGCGGATTGAATGAGCGGGTATCGAACGACGAAAGGGGCGTGAAGTTCGATGGCCCGCTGTTCGATCTTCCCGCCGGGCAGGTTAAAGCGGCCGTAGGAGGCAACTACTCCAGTTTCAACGTCAATTTCGTCAGGGCACAGAACACCGGCGGCAGTCTGATCTTACCGACGATCGTGGATGCGGAGCCCTATAATGTCTGGGCGGGTTTCGCCCAAGTGAATATTCCGGTGTTCGGAGACGCCTACAATCTCCCGCTGTTCCGGAAATTGGATCTCGAAGCGTCGTGGCGCCACGATCAGTATCATGGCACGCTGAATGGCGCGACGAGCAATCCCAAGCTCGGGTTCACTTGGGAATTGTCCGAAGAGATCGGCGCAACGATCAGAGGCTCATGGGGGACATCGTTCCGTTTTGCCAATGCGGGCGAGTATTCCACCGTCGCCAGCGCCAACGTCCAGGATTTCGGACTTGCCGCCTCGAACGCCGCCATCATCACTATCCAATGCACAGCTGGCGCTCCCCCCGCGGGATCGGCGGCCGCAACGGTATTCGCCGCCGGGACATTTAACTGCGTTAATAATCTACCCCCCGGTCTTAGCTTTGGCGGCGCTCCGCACAAGGAAATTCGCTTCTACACCGATCCGAATACCGGCCTTCCCGCAAGCCGTGAAGGCGGCACCACTCTGGCGCCCGAAAGATCGACCAACTGGAGCATCGGCGGCGAACTCGCGCCGCAGCTCGATTTCTTGCGCGGGCTGGATCTGCAGGCGACCTGGTACAGCATCAAGATCAATGGAACATTGACGAACTTCAACAATCCGACTGCGAGTAATTTCAACGATCCCAGCCAGAGATTCCACTTCATCACGCCAAGCGACCTCGGTTGCCCGGTTGCCGCGAATGCAAATCCATCATCTTGTGCACCGTTCGAGCAGATGGTGAGCTCAATCCTATCAGACGCAAACAACGCCAATGCACCAACCAGCGCACTGTCATCCATCCTGTGGATCAATGATGGCGGTACTGTCGGCGTCGGTTTCGTCAAGGTTCAGGGCATCGACTGG
>DASQIQ010000269.1:0-7734 GCA_035631495.1 Micropepsaceae bacterium | reverse complement strand
GGAATGAGAATCTTCAGCTCGGGATGGCGCGCCAGAACGGGCCTCAATCGATCGACCATGCCAGGCACAAGCGCCATGCAAGGAAGCGCGAGGCGATCACATTCCGTCCAAAACCAATCGAGCGAACCGTCGCTGAGCCAGTCGACAAACGGCTTGACGTGGAACGACATCCGCACGCCCAGCATGTGCTTCTGCTGCAGCCATCCGGCGAGCTGCCGCGACGCATCCGGCGCTCTCGCGTCGAACCGCCCGACCACGGCAAAGCGCTTCGGATAGCGCGCAGCCATGGCGAGCGCCCAGTCATTGCTTTCGCCGGCCCAGGTGGGAGGAACGATGATGGCCCGGTCGACGCCGGCCGCGTCCATCTCGACCAACATCTCTTCGGCTGAAAAACCATTGGGCCGGTGCGGTGGGCGGGCCTGCGGCTTCGGCCAAGGCCGCTCGGGACGCTCGGCTTCCCACAGATGAACCTGAGCGTCGGTCACCAGCATTCGCCTTGCTCCCCCATGATTTGCTTCGAAATTGACAGACGTCTGACGATCTGTAAATCTGGCCTCATCGGCGCTCCCGCAGGAGAGCGCCCTATCGCGTCCGGAAACAAGAACGGAGGTCACCATGAGCGTCACCATGGACAAACTGCAGAAGGTCAATGTTTCGATGATGAATGCCGTCCATGACCTGCCCTTGCTGGTGGCGAGAGACGAAGGCTTCTTCCGGGATGAAGGCCTGGATGTCCACATTCTGAAGACCCCCGGCACCGGGCAACATGGTTCCGATCACCAGGCGCTGCGGGACAATATCTTCGCGCGCACCATGGAGTCCCTCTACGAGGAGGGAGCATGCGACCAGTTTCGCATGTGCGAATGGGGCATCATGAAGCGCGCCGTCGAGTCAAACCTCGACCTCGATGTCAAACATCGCCCGGCCAAGATTGTCGCGCTCGGTTCGGCGATGTCGTCCTTTGCCATCGTCGCCGATCCAAAAGCCGGCATTTATGAGCCAGAGCAGTTGAAGAATGTGCAGATCGCCGTCAGCCCGTTCAATGGTTCGCATTTCACGATGCTGAAAATGATGGAAGGTTTCCTGAAGCGCGAAGAGATCAAATGGACGAATGCGGGTACTCACAAGGAACGCCTGGAAGCCTTGCGCGCCGGCAAGGTCAAGGCCGCGAGTCTGCAGGAGCCTTGGATCAGCCTCGCCGAAGCGCAAGGGTGCCGCGTGCTGATCGAGAGCCATTCGACGCGCAGCGAGGCGGCCGGAGATGAGCTTGACGGCCCGACGCTGGCAAAGATGTTCAGAGCCGAGGCGCGCGCCGCCGAAGCGATCGACAAGAATCCCGCGAAATATGCGCATTACATCCTCGAAGAAGCCGGCGGCGCCCTTAAGCCCGGAGACCTCAAACTGTCGCGCATGCTGAACGCGCCGCCCGTGCCCTACACGCGCGACCGCTTCAACGACAATTACCAATGGACCTTGAGCTGGGGCCTGGTGCCGCCCGGCGCGACCTATGAGAACGTAGTGTCCAACCGCGCTTGGCAATAAATCGCGTGGCGCCATCGCCGAACAGCTCGCTTGAAGAACTGTATCAGCGGCCGGGCTTCCTCATTCGCCGGGCGCAGCAGATTGCCGTCTCGCTGTTCCTCGAGGAAACCGGGGAACTCGGCATCACCAATACCCAATACGGGATTCTGATGGTGCTCAAGGAACGGCCGGGCATTGATCAGATCTCGCTCGCCAAACTGCTCGGTCTTGATCGTTCGACCACGGGGATGGTGCTGGGCAAACTGGAAAAAGCAGGTCTCGTCGGGCGCTTCATTGGCACGCATGATCGGCGGCGGCGCAATCTGGCGCTCACGCCCGCAGGCGACGCCATGCTCGAACGCCTCGCCGAGCCGGCACGCCGGGCACAGATGCAAGTCCTGTCACCGTTCACCGCTGAGGAACGGAAATTGTTCCTTGGTTTGCTGGCAAAATTTGTCGGCAAATTTAATGGCTCGACGCGGGTCCCCATCCAAGCCCATCGCGGAATCGGCGAACGGGATATCGACCCACAGCATCCATGATGGGCGGCAAAGCGACAGAGATTGCCATTGTCGGTGCCGGAATTGGCGGTCTCGCCCTAGCGCTGGGCCTGCACCAACGCGGCATCGCTTCGCGCATCTATGAGGTCGCGCCCGAACTCAAGGAACTCGGCGTCGGGATCACTATCCTGCCTCATGCGATGCGCGAGCTCACCACGCTGGGTCTCCAGGACAAGATTGTCGCCGGCGGCGTGACGAATACGCAGAGCGCTTTTTTCAACCGCTTCGGTCAGCTGCTCTACAAGGAGCCGCGCGGGACTTATGCCGGTTATGCCTATCCGGAGGTTGGCATCCATCGCGGGCGCTTGCACACCGCCCTCTACGATGCAGCCAAAGAGCGGCTGGGCGCGGAGAATATCCTCACCAACCACCGCTGTGTCGGCGTCGAACAGGACGAGGATGGCGTCACACTCTTCTGCCAGGAAACCACCAGCGGCGAGAATTTGCCGCCCGTGCGCGCCGGCATCGTGCTCGCCTGCGACGGAATCAATTCGGCCGTGCGCCGCCAATTCTACCCAAACGAGGAATTGGCATTCGAGGGCATCAACACTTGGCGCGGCGTGGCGCAGAGCAAGCCCATCCTCGACGGCCGCACCTATATTCGCATCGGTTCAATCAAGACCGGCA
The DNA here is from genome assembly GCA_035631495.1 of Micropepsaceae bacterium. GTDB lineage: Bacteria > Pseudomonadota > Alphaproteobacteria > Micropepsales > Micropepsaceae > CAIYRG01. The sequence continues at coordinate 5,026 of DASQIQ010000269.1, read as the reverse complement.
AGCTGGTGATCTATCCCATCGCCGACAATATCGATGGAAAGGGAACGCAGCTCGTCAATTTTACCGGCGAAGCGCCGCTCTTTGGCAGGCCGAAGAACGATTGGAACAAACCTGCGAAGCTGGAAGATTTCTTGCCGATCTATGAGTCCTGGCGTTTCGATTGGCTTGATGTGCCGCAATTCCTGAGAAATGCGGAAATGGTGCTGGAATATCCCATGGTCGACCGTGATCCGGTCGTCCGCTGGACGTTCGGCCGCGTCACGCTGGTGGGCGATGCGGCGCATCCGATGTATCAGCGCGGTTCCAACGGTTCGGCCCAGGCGCTGATCGACGCGCGCGTTCTCTCCGATCTCATCAAGTCGAGCGATGATCCGGTTGCGGCGTTGACGGCGTATGAACAGGCACGTCTCGGCGTCACGGCCAAGATCGTGCACACCAACCGCACGACGCCGCCCGATTTCATCAATATCAAAGTCGAGGAGCTGACCGGCGATCGGCCCTTCGACAATCTGGATAGATATATCAGCCAGGGCGAGCTGCGCGCGCTTTCCGACAATTACAAACACATAGCCGGCTTCGGACAGCAGGACATGGCGTGAACGCCACTCGAGCCTTCAGCAGAATGTGATGTTTCTGGTACGGGAAACCTCCCGCGGCGTCGGGTTTCTCGGCCCAAGGTGAACGCATCGGTCTAGGTTTGCGCGCGCCTTGCAGCTACGCTGTGCTCGAAATGTTGGAACCGCGCCCGGATCGAGCATGATCGGAGTCTCCCGCCGCGAGTTTGTCTGCGCAGGCATCGGCGCGTCCTTCATTCTTGCGCCGGGCGGAGCTTCCGCGGCATCCGGCGGTTTTCCGTCGAAAAACATCCAATTCATCATTCCCTACGCGGCGGGCGGCGGTTTCGATTCCTATGTCCGCTTCATCTCGCCGGTGATGGAGCAGCACCTTCCGAACCGCGTCAGCATCGTTCCGATCAACATCACCGCCGGCAGCGGCGCGCGTGGCATCAGCCAGCTCTATCGTTCCAAGCCCGACGGCTACACAATCGGAATTTTCGACGTGCCGGGCATGTTCATCCAGCAGGCTCTGCAGGGAAACAACGCCTATGATCTTTCGAAATTTGCCTGGATCGGCTGCATGGGCGAAGGCGAGCGTTATCTTCTCGGCGTCGGCGCAAATTCGCCGCTCAAAACTTACGCGGATCTGCAGGCGCTCTCGGTCAAACGCCCAGTGAAGTTCGCCGTGACGGGCATTGAAGGCACCGCCACGGCCGCCGCCATCGTCGGCACCGAGATCCTCGGCATCAAGCGGCAATTGATCACCGGCTATCGCGGTTCAAGCGATTATATCGTCGCGGCGATCCGTGGCGATTCGGACGCGGTCATTTCGGCGACATCCACCATGATGCGTTTTGCCCGTGCGCGTCAGCTTCGCATCCTGGCCTCCTTCGAGACGCACGCGACGATCCCCGGCATTCCGGACGCGACCAGTCTGGGCAAGCCCGAGCTTGACCAGATCATCGTGGATCGTCCCGTCGCCGCGGCCCCGGGCACGCCGCCGGAGATTCAAAATATCCTCTCGTCCGCGCTGGCAAAGGCATTGGCCGACCCGAAAGTCATCGCCTGGGCAAAGGAAAACGACATCGTGATGAAATCGAAAACGCCGCAGGAGGCGACGGCCCTGGTGGCCCGCCAGCACGCGTTTTTCGACCAGTGGAAGAAATATCTGGTGAGTGGTTGACTGCCATTTACCGTTGCATCATTCGTTGAGGACTACTTTGGGGCGGCTGACGGAGGAGAAGAGGATGAACCGATTTACACGGCGCGACATCGTCATGTCGGCGGGCCTTGCCGCGCCTGCGCTGATCCTGCCGCGCGCCGCCCGCAGCGCAGCCGCCTTTCCCACGAAGAACATCCAATTCGTGATTCCTTACGCGCCGGGCGGCGGGTTCGACGTCTATCCGCGCGTCGTCGCGCCGGTGATGGAAAAATACCTGCCGAACAAGGTCAACATCGTCCCGATCAACATTGCAGCGGGCGCCGGCAGCCGTGGCGTGACGCAGCTCTATCGCTCGAAACCGGATGGCTACACCATCGGCATCATCAACATCCCGGGCATGTTCATCCTGCAACAGCAGCAAGGCGCCGGCGCCTATGATCTCTCCAAATTCTCCTGGATCGGCACCATGGGAGAGGGCGAGCGCTACGTTATCAGCGTCGGCTCGAATTCGCCGCTCAAGACCTATGCCGATTTGAAAGCGCTGTCGGCCAAGCGGCCTGTCAAGCTTTCGGTCACCGGGCCGGAGGGCACCGCCTATGCCGCAACCATGATCGGCGCGCAATTGCTCGGCTTAAAGACGCAGCTGATCACCGGCTATAAGGGCTCGGCCGATTATGTCGTGGCCGCCATTCGCGGCGATTCCGACGCCGTCATCGCGGCCATCCCCACCACCCTGCGCTTCATACGCGGCGGCACCATCCGCGCGCTTGCCAGCTTCGAGACCCATTCAAGCTTCCCTGGCGTCCCCGACGCGACGGCACTCGGCCAGCCCGAGCTCGACAACATCTCCGTGGAGCGGCTGATTGCGGCGCCCCCGGGCCTGCCCGCCGACATCCAGAACACGCTTTCCACCGCGCTCGCCAAGGCGCTGGCCGATCCCATCGTGGTGAAATGGGCCAAAGACAACGACCTGATCATGAAGTCGCATACACCGCAGGAGACCGCGCGATTGATCGCGGATCAGCGGGCGTTCTTCGACAAATGGAAGAAATATCTGGTCACAGGTTGACCGCCAAAGCCCACGCCACTATCGCTTAGACGCTTACAGGGGCAGGTGAACCGGCCTTTTTGCGGGTGATTGCGCATGCTTCAAATGTGGCTCGGCGGAATCGAAGGCCTGCTTCAGGTGCGGGAGCTGGCGTTCCTTGGGCTTGGCATGTTCATCGGTCTGTTCTTTGGCGCCATTCCCGGTCTTGGGGGCGCGGCCGCCCTCGCCCTCCTGATGCCACTCACCTATGGGCTGGAGCCATTTAGCGCACTCGCGCTTTCGGGAGGCGTCATGGGCGGCGTACCGATGGGCGGCTCGATCACGGCGATCCTGTTGAACACGCCGGGCTCTGCGCCCAATGCCGCGACGGCGATCGACGGATATCCCCTCGCGCAGCAAGGCAAAGCGGGCATGGCCATCGGCGCGGCGGCCAGCGCGAACGCCATCGGCGGCATCATCGGCACCGTTTCCGTGCTCGCGATTCTTCCGATTGCCAAGGACATCGTCCTTCTGTTCGGGCCGCCGGAATTCTTCCTCTTGGCGATGCTTGGCCTGGTGATCGTCTCCACCACCTCTCGTGGAAAGTTGCTCCGTGGCCTGATCACCGGCGCTTTCGGGCTGATGGTCGCGTTCATCGGCTACAACGACGTGTCGGGCGGCGAGCGTTTCACCTATGGCATCGAATATCTCTGGGACGGGGTGCATCTCGTTCCGGCGCTCATTGGTCTGTTTGCCGTCGCCGAGATGATCAATCTCTACGTCAAGGGCGGCTCGGTCTCGAACAACCCCGCCTCCGTCAAGATCACCAGCATGACGAGCGGCCTGCTCGAGACCTTCCGCCACTGGCCCACCGTGATCCGCGGCTCGCTGATCGGCACCGTCGTCGGCGCGGTGCCGGGCGTGGGCGGCGTGGTCGCGTCATTCCTCTCCTACAGCATGACCGTGCAAGCGGCGAAGGAGTCGGAAAAGGACAGCTTCGGCAAGGGCAATATCAAAGGCGTGATCGCACCTGAAGCGGCCATCAACGCCAAGGATTGCAGCGCGCTGATCCCGACCCTGGCCTTCGGCATTCCCGGCGGGGTCGAGATGGCCGTGTTCATGGGAATCCTGATTGTGCATGGGATGCAGCCCGGCCCGCTAATGTTGGTGGATCATCAAGTCGAGATCTATGGTTTGATCTGGGCGTTGACCGCATCCTGCGTGCTCGCCTCATTCGTCGGACTGCTTCTGGTGCGGCCGCTCGCGCGGGTGACGCTGCTCGATTCGCAGATTCTTGTTCCGCTGGTCCTCTGCGTTGCCTTTGCCGGTTCCTACGCCATCGACATGACCATCGAGAATGTCGTTATCACCGCCATATTCGGCGTCATCGGCTATCTGATGATCCGGTTCGATTACCCGCGTTTGACCATCGTGATCGCGCTCGTCCTCGGCGCCTCGGCGGAACGCAATTTTCACCAAACGATGCTGATGAGCGACGGCCAGTGGGCCATCTACATCGTTCGACCGATTTGCCTTCTTCTCCTTGCGGGCATCGTCATCTTGCTCGCTCTCCCGATCGCGCGCGGCGTGTCCCAGCAGATCGCCGGCGCCAAGCCATCGGCGCAAGGGGGATAGCGTGAAGCAATTGTTGGGAACGCCGGTGTCCGATTATATACCGGCCTTGGGCCTTCTCGTCCTGACCATCCTCTACCTCGCCACGGCCTACAATTACGCTCCCGACGCGCGCGCCGTTCCGGCCGGTGTTGCCTGGGTGATGCTGGTGCTGGGCATCCTCGATCTGATTTCGCGCACGCGCACCAAAGCCGGAACGGTGTTGATGCATTGGCTCAATCCGGCAGGAGACGCCGACAAGATGGCGGAGCACAAGCGCTACCCGGCGCTGAAACAGATCGGCGCGGTGCTGTGGGTTGCCGGTTTCGCGGCCGCCATGGTGCTCGTCGGGATACTCTACGCGGTGCCGCTCTATGTTTTTGCCTCGCTTTATGTGCGCGGCCGGCGGCCGCTGCTGCTTGCGCTGGGGGTGAGCGCCGCCGCCACGGCGATGATCTGGCTGCTGTTCGTGGCGGTGCTGGGCCTGGAGCTTTATCCGGGTGTGTTGTTCAGTGAGTTTTGAGGGGAGCGAATGACGGAAGCGGAAGGGGGACGGATTTTCTTCTCCAGCAAGGGGCGCACGCTCGAGGGCGAGGACGAAATCGTCATCCTCTCCGTGGGCGTGGACATCGGCTCATCGACGTCGCATCTGGTGTTCTCGCGGATTGT
>DASQIQ010000268.1:0-4025 GCA_035631495.1 Micropepsaceae bacterium | reverse complement strand
GCGGAGACCGCTACGTGTCAGGAGGCGATCTTGTCCGCGAGGTCGCCGAAATCGCGCGCAGCGAAATCAACGGGTCCTTTGGGCCCCGCTTCTCCAGTGGGAGATTCTTGCGGCCGCGCCACATGGGCTGTGCGCAATCCGTTGGAAGCGGCCGAACGTAGATCATCGCTATGCGCGGCAACCATCATGACCTCCTCCGGCTTTAAGCCCAACGCTTCCGCCGCACTGAGATAGACACGAGGCTTGGGCTTGAAGTCGCGCGCGATTTCGGAGCCCAGAATCGCATCCCAAGGTAGATTGTTTCTGCGTCCAACATCGACCATGAGTGCGATGTTGCCGTTCGAACAGGGCGCCATAATGTAGCGGCGATGCAGTCGCGCAAATCCGGCCGCCACATCCTTCCACGCATCGAGTCGATGCCAGACGAGCGTCAATTCCTGGAGCACGGGTTCATCGAGTTTCTCCAGTCCGAAACGGGGGCGGATTTGCTCCAGCATGCGGCGATGCAGCACATCGAGCTTCACGAAGGGCGTCTTTCCCGACCGCACCCCTTCCATTGCCGGCTGATAGAGCGCGCGCCATGCATCGGCAAAAGCGATCCAGTCCAGAGCATAGCCGCGCGGCTTGAGAATCGCCTCCGCCTCGCGCGCAACCCCGCCTCGCCAATCGACCACCGTGCCGAACACGTCGAAGACCAGGGCCTTGACGCCGTTCACTCCGGCGCCCTGTGCGCTCTGTGCCGACGCTTTGGACGCCACCAATGCAGGACCGGCGAGCGCGCCCATTGCTGTCAGCGCTACCGCACGGCCGAGCAGGCTGCGTCGATTCGTATCAGTCATGGATTCATCCTCCCCTGGCCCAGAGAGTCTCCTCTCTACAGCGCATTACGGGCCGAGCGCACCATAGCATCTTCCCGCATGAGGCTCGACCTTAAGGTCCCCCATAGCATTGGCGGATTGACCGCTGGCGCGCGCGCCGATATGCCCTGGAACAATCCGGCGGTCCAAGCCCCAGGGCCGCCACCACCCATTGCTTAGGGACGACTTTTGAGCACCGCACCGACTGTTTCCGGCGGCCCGGGCGCGCCACAATCCTTTGCCGCCCTGCGCCTTCCCGGCTATCGCGCCTATCTCTTTGGCAATGCGCTGGCGATGATGGCCGACAGCATCGAGCACGTGATCACCTATTGGACCGCGTTCCAGAAATTCCACTCCCCTGCCCTTGGCGGCTTCGCCGTCATCTCGCACTGGCTGCCGTTTCTGTTGTTCTCGACCCTGGCCGGCGCGCTCGCCGACCGCTTCGATCCGCGCCGCCTGGTGCAGATCGGCATGGGTCTTTTTATGTTCTGCTCGATCGCCTGGTCGGTGCTGATTCTCACCGACTCCTTGCAGATGTGGCATGCGGCCGTTCTGCTTCTTCTCCATGGCTGCGCGGGCGTGTTCTGGGGCCCGCCCGGCCAGGTGCTGATTCACGACATCGTCGGGCCCGCCCAGCTCCCCAGCGCGGTTCGCCTGATGGCCACCTCGCGTTATGTCGGGTTGCTGGCGGGACCGGCGGTCGGGGCCGCGTTTCTGTTGATATTCGGGTCGCCTTACGGGCTGATGATCAATGCCTTTTTCTATCTGCCTCTGATTCTCTGGCTGTGGAAGGCCCCATACGGGCCGCGTTTTCGCGCCGCCGGCGCCCAGTTGCGCGGTCCCGCCGTGCGCGGATTGGCCGACATCCTCGCAACGATGCGCGCCATTTCCGGCGAACGCACGATCGTGTCGATGATCCTCTTGTCGGGCACGGCATCGCTGATTGTCGCCAACGCCTATCAGGCCCAGATGCCGGCATTCGGTGCCGATCTCGGCCATGGCGATGCGAGTGCATCGTATAGCGCTCTTCTGGCGGCCGATGCGGCAGGCGCGCTGACCGGCGGGATCGTGCTGGAAGCGTACGGTCTGCGACCCAACGCGCGCACCGCCTTCGCCTTCGCGATGCTGTGGTGTTGTGCGATCGCGGGCTTTGCGCTTTCCAGCTCTTATCCGCTCGCGCTGGCGCTCCTCTTCACGGCCGGATTCCTCGAACTGTCGTTCAACTCGATGGCGCAGAGCCTGGTTCAACTCCACGCGCCGCCGCCCATCCGCGGCCGGGTGATCGGACTTTACAGCATGGCCGGTCTTGGCCTGCGCGCCTTCAGCGGCGTCACCGTCGGGATTATGGGCAGTCTGATCGGTATCCATTGGTCGTTGTCGATAAGCGCACTCATTTTGCTCGGTTTCATCGCGTTCCTGTTCGTGTTCGCTGCGCCGCCCCGAGCGCGTGCACCTGCGCCGGGCGCCGAATAGCGGGCATTTCGTCTTCGGGATGCACTGCAGGATTATTCCTACGGCTATCAGAGCTATTTCCTATTTTGGTAGGTGATTACCTACCTTTGCGGCGACAAACTTTCGGGGGAAGGTTCTTTCGAAGAAAGCGCGCATCAAGGCACGCGAAAGACTCGGTTTACCCTATGCCGATCCACGAAATTGCCCTGTGAACCCGAGGGATAGATTCTCGTAATGGGAGTCGGCGGCGAATGGGGAGGCAATGGCCGATCCCTCGGAACGGGACATCGTGGATTATTTCGATCGTCCACCCTCCTTTGCCGATGCCCCCAATGGGTACGCAACCGTTGTGCCCGGAAGGAGCATGGAACCTCGCTACCATCCCGGAGAAATCATCTACGTCTACCCAGATAAGGCCGTGACAGCGGGTTGCTATGTGTTCGTGCAAATAAGGACCAAGACCGGAGGCGAGCCGGATCCAAGGCTCATCAGACGCTTGGCAAGACAGACCCGGACGAAAATCGTGCTCCAGCAATTCAACCCGGCAAAGCTGTCCGACATTGCGGTGAAGGATGTCGTCTGCATGCACCGGATTGTCGGCAGCGGCGAATAGTCTGGCGATTCACGCCATATTCACGGCTCCCGGTTAAACGGGCATGGTCTGGCGGGGGAACGCCGATGGTCCGGCTCTGTGCAATTCTGCCTTGGATTGGACGGCTCAGCGCCACCGCCTCCGCTGGCTCGCGACCTATGTCGCATTTCATCCGGACGTTGCAGGCTCTTATGGGAGAATGGCCGGCGTTCTTGCCGTCGCCCTTTTCGGCGGGCTTATCTGGTCTGTCGGGCGTGCGGCGATTTACCTGCTGGGTGGCGATTGACGCGAAATTGCCCTACCGGCGGGGGATTCTTGGCAAAGAAGGCTGAAAGCGGATAGTTTTTCGCGGCGGCTCTGGGTTTGCGAGGCGCCGAAACATGGCCGCCTTTCTGGGCTTCGTTCTTTTTTGGATCGGGCGCCTTGTTGCCCTTGGCTCGGCGGCACTTGCCATCTACATCGCCTTCGAACCGGCTGTGGCAGGGCCCTATGGCCGCGCGCTGGGGATGTTCGTCATCTGCATCTTCGGGGCGTTTGCCTGGATGATAGGAAGCACGGCCAGGTACATTCTGCGCGGCGATTGACCGTTAAAGACCGGCAATTTTTTATTCACGACTGCGGGAACCCGAAGGCGCTCATCCGTTCGGCGCGTTATCTCTCAATGGTGATTTGGAGAATTCCGATCCGCTGCATCATTTGCCTGCGTCCAGCGGTCCATGCTGAGACCAAGCTGGACGGGGCTGTGGTTCATTATTGCGCGGATCATTTCCGCCGTAAGCTCCCGACTCTCCCGGAAGCTTTGCGGAAAATTCGAAATACGCGCGAGACTCGAGCCCCTTAGCGCCTGCTGGGTGAACCGCTCTACACTTGGCGCCGCGATGCGACGATGACGCCAAGCCCCGCAAGCACCGCGACAATCGCTGCGATGGTGGGTATCGGAACATTATGCTGTTCCGTCGAATTCACCTGCAGCGGCCCAAAATCTATGACCTTTTTGGTCTCCGTGAACTTTAGGTTTGGGACGACCAGCCCAAGCACGCCCAAAGCGACGAGAAGCACGCCGACCCACATCAGATTTCGCATGTCCGTTTCCTCCACAACCCCACCGTCCTTTTCGGACCGGC
>DASQIQ010000267.1:0-5140 GCA_035631495.1 Micropepsaceae bacterium | reverse complement strand
GCCCCCTGTTGAGGATCTCGAATATCCCCCCGACAGCACACTCGCCGGTACGCTGCAATTTTTCTCGCAATCGCAGTTCGGCACGAACGCTTGCGGCGGCGCGATCACGATCGGCGCGACTCCCATCTTCACCTCGTCGGGCGGCTCCTTCTATCCCCCCGATCCGTGTTTTGGCGATCCGGCGGCGGAGCTGTTGTTCAGCTTCACCGGCCAGGTATCCAGTCCGACGAGTTCCACAACGCCGCAGATTTACGCCTTTCCTACGGGGACGGTATCGCCGTCAGATCCTCCCATCGACCCGATCGACCTCGGATCGATTGGCAATGGCAACTTCGGAGGCCAGGGACCACTTTATGGTTTCGCCAGTCCCTCCAAGCCCACCGGCAACTGGACCATCGATGTGACGCAGCTCGTGCCCGAACCGCCGACTCTGCCGCTTCTCGCTGTCGGCATCGGCTTGGTGCTGCTCCGTCGCCGCCGCACTCCCGTCTAACTCGCGAAGCTTCCCAGCCTATCCGAATGCCCAGCTGAGGCCCGCCGGAAGCAAATTCGCCGGTGCGAATTCCAGGTGGATGACCCTGCGATGATCGGGCTTACGCGCGGGCGATGACGCGTGCAGCAGCAGCGGCCGCATGACGAGCGCATCGCCCGCATTGGGGCAACAAATATCTTCGGGAATCTCGCGCGCCAATTCGTCCATGCGGTCGTGCGTTAGACGGCCGAAACTGTGCGTCCCTGGCCGCACCTTGAGAGGACCATTGTCCATGCCGCAATCGTCGAGATGTAGCCTCACGCTCACCATGCGCTCCAGAATCGCCGCTGGCGGCTGGACATGCGGGATGCCGTTCTTGATCGACCATGCTTGCCAGCCTTCGATGTCCTTTTTCTCCATCACCGCGATGGACAGGTCCTGATGCCATTGCACCGGCCAATTCGCGCCGGGGGCCTTGTCGAAGAAGATGCCGCGCACCGCGCGCGCCTCGGGTCCGATGACCGCATGGACGAGGCCCATGATGGCTGGAGACTGCGCAAGCCGTCGAATCTCCTCGAGTGCGAGAAGATCGCGCATGCCATAGATTTCGCCGCCTCGCTCGGAACGCGGTTGCTCTGATCGTTCCAGAACCTCGATCAAGCGGATGATAAGGAAGGAATCGATCACCCGCCGTGCCATCGCATAACCGCGCGCGGCCAACTCATGGGTCGGGTCTGATTTGATACGCCGCGCCGGATAGCGGTCGCGGATATGGGCGTTGAAGAAATTGCCCTTCGCGCCCGAGCTGCGGAAATCGTCATAGATACGCTTGGGCACCAGGCCATAGGCGTAGGTCTTGCCGCTCACGAAGGTGACGATCAGCTCGGAGCGGCTTTCCTGATAGGCTATGTGACCGATGACGGACGACGGCATAAGGCCATCCTACCGCGGTTTCACGCTCCGCCGGCGAGGAATTCCTTCATCTTGGCGAAGAAGGATTCCGTGTCGGGATTGCAGCCTTGCGGGGATTCCGCTTCGAAGGCGCGCAGCAATTCCTTTTGCTTCTTGGAAAGCTTGACCGGAGTTTCGACACGCACTTCGACGAAGAGATCGCCGTGATGGCCGCGCGCCTTCAAGAGTGGCATGCCCCGCCCGCGCAGCTTGAATTGATGACCGGTCTGCGTGCCTTCCGGAATGGAAACCTTTGCGCGGTCGCCCGATAGGGTCGGAATTTCGATCTCGCCGCCCAAGGCTGCCGTGATGAACCCGATCGGCACGCGGCAATAAAGATCCTGGGCGTCGCGCTGGAAGATCGGGTGCTGCTGAACGGAGAGAAAGATGTACAGATCGCCCGGCGGCCCGCCATTCATCCCACCCTGACCTTCGCCGGTCAGGCGGATGCGCGTGCCTTCTTCGACACCGGGGGGAATATCGACCGAGAGCGTGCGCTCCTTCTGCACATGACCCACGCCATTGCAGGGCTTGCAAGGATTCTTGACCATCCGGCCTTGACCACGGCATTTGGGGCAGGTGCGCTCGATGGTGAAGAAGCCCTGGCTCGCGCGCACCTTGCCGTGGCCGGCGCAGGTAGCGCAGGTTTCGGGTTTGGAGCCAGGCTCCGCGCCATTGCCGCCGCAATGCTCGCAGGGAATCGCTGAGGGCACGCGAATCTGCGCGTTCTTGCCGTGATAGGCCTCTTCGAGCGTGATCTCCAAATTGTAGCGCAGATCGCCGCCGCGGTTCTGCCGCTTGCCGCCGCGCCTGCCGCCACCCATGAACTCGCCGAACAGATCGTCGAAGACATCGGTGAACGAGGCGGCGAAATCGAATCCCTGTGGACCGCGCCCGCCATGTCCGCCCTCGAAGGCGGCATGGCCAAAGCGTTCATAGGCGGCGCGTTTATCGGGATCTTTCAGAATCTCATAGGCCTCGCTCAGTTCCTTGAACTTGTGTTCGGCCGCGTGATCGCCCGGATTGCGATCGGGATGGCATTCCATGGCGAGCTTGCGATAGGCGGATTTTAGATCTTCGGCGCTACAGCTGCGCGTGACGCCCAGGATCTCGTAATAATCGCGCTTACTCATGAATCCCGCCCCCCAGCGGTCCCAACATCAGACATCGAAAGCGGAACATCGGGCATGCTCGTTCTTCAATGTCCCGCCTCCGTGTTCTGATATCGGTATTTCCTTAGCGCACGATTACGCCGCGCCATGCTTCTTGTCGTCGACTTCTGAAAATTCGGCGTCGACCACATTTTCGTCCTTCGGCGCCTCATGGCCTCCGGCGGCGCCGCCGGTGCCACCATTGCCGCCGCCATCGCCGCCGCTCTGAGCCTTGTACATCGCTTCGCCCAGCTTCATCGAAGCCTGGGCAAGAGCATTGGTCTTTGCCTTGATGTCTTCGACTTCCTCCGCCTTGATGGCCGCCTTCAGCGATGCGATCGCGTTCTCAATAGCGGTGCGCTCGGCATCCGAGATTTTCGAGCCATCCTCGGAAACCGGCTTCTCCGTCGAATGGATCAGCGCATCGCCATGGTTCTTGGCCTCGGCCAGTTCGCGCGTCTTCTTGTCTTCGGCGGCATGGGCCTCGGCTTCCTTGACCATCTTGTCGATGTCGGCTTCGGAAAGACCGCCCGAGGCCTGGATGCGGATGGTCTGCTCCTTGCCGGTGGCCTTGTCCTTGGCGCCCACCGAAACAATGCCGTTGGCGTCGATGTCGAAGGTGACCTCCACTTGCGGCACGCCGCGTGGGGCCGGGGGAAGGCCGACAAGATCGAATTGTCCGAGCAGCTTGTTGTTGGCCGCCATCTCGCGCTCGCCCTGGAAGACGCGGATGGTGACCGCCGTTTGATTGTCGTCGGCGGTCGAGAAGATCTGGCTCTTCTTGGTCGGGATCGTAGTGTTGCGCTCGATCAGACGAGTGAACACGCCGCCCAACGTCTCGATGCCGAGCGAAAGCGGCGTCACGTCGAGAAGCAGCACATCCTTCACTTCGCCCTTCAGCACGCCGGCTTGGATCGCCGCACCGATGGCCACCACCTCGTCGGGATTGACGCCCTTATGCGGCTCCTTGCCGAAAAGCTGCTTCACAGCGTCCTGCACCTTGGGCATGCGTGTCATGCCGCCGACCAGGATCACTTCGTCGATCTGATTGGCCGAAACGCCCGCGTCCTTCAGCGCCTGCCTAACCGGTGGGAGGGTCTTCTGAATGAGATCATCCACCAGGGCTTCCAATTTGGCCCGCGTGATCTTCATGGTCAGGTGCTTGGGTCCGGATGCATCGGCCGTGATGAAGGGAAGGTTCACCTCGGTCTGCATGGCGGAGGACAGCTCGATCTTGGCCTTTTCCGCCGCTTCCTTCAGCCGCTGCAAGGCGAGCCGGTCGGTCCGCAAATCAATGCCCGATTCCTTCTTGAACTCATCGGCCAGGTAATTCACCAGCCTTTGGTCGAAATCTTCGCCGCCGAGGAACGTGTCGCCATTGGTCGACTTGACCTCGAACACGCCGTCGCCGATTTCCAGGATGGAGATATCGAAGGTGCCGCCGCCAAGGTCGTAAACCGCGATCGTCCCGTTGTGCTTCTTGTCCAAGCCATAGGCGAGCGCAGCCGCCGTCGGCTCGTTGATGATGCGAAGAACTTCAAGGCCCGCGATCTTGCCGGCATCCTTGGTCGCCTGGCGCTGGGCATCGTTGAAATAGGCAGGGACCGTGATGACAGCCTGGGCAACTTTTTCGCCCAAATAGGATTCGGCTGTCTCTTTCATTTTCTGGAGGATGAAGGCCGAGATCTCGGACGGCGCGTAACGCTTGCCCTCGCGCCCCTGAACCCAGGCGTCGCCATTGTCGGCCTTGATGATCTTATACGGCACCATGCCGATGTCCTTTTGGGTCATCGGGTCGTCGAAGCGGCGGCCGATCAGGCGCTTGATGGCAAAAAACGTATGTTCGGGGTTGGTGACCGCCTGGCGCTTGGCGGGCTGACCGACCAGGCGCTCGCCATCCGCCGTAAAGGCGACGATTGAGGGCGTCGTACGCGCCCCTTCCGCATTTTCAATGACCTTAGGGGCCGCGCCTTCCATAACGGCGACACAGGAATTGGTGGTCCCAAGATCGATTCCGATCACTTTTGCCATAAAAATCCTCCTGATGGCGGACGGAACATTCGGGCCCTCCCATGGAGCAGCCGCGCGCCCATCCCCTTCGATGCAAAGCCAAAACCACGCGTTTCCGGGTATATAGGGAGGGGTCTAGTGCCCCGCAACGGCATGCTGCCGGCTTCTGAGGCGGTTTTTCGCCCCGTAAGCGGTTTTCGCAGGGTTTCGGCAACGGTCCGGGCTAAACAATCCCAGCCGGACAGGCCGTCCTGCGTGGCGGCTAGAAAATCCCGTCATGGCGCCGCTGGCGGTTTGGGGGGGAAGCGTCCAGCGCGTCGCGGTAACTGGTCTCCAACCGGTTCTCGAGATGTGCCCTCGTATAGGCATAGGTACAGGTGACGAATTGCGGGTCCGACTCGCTGATCCCGACAGCCTGGCAATTGGCGATGGCTTGCTGCCGCAGCGATTCGGGGGTGGCGCAGCCCGAAAGAGCCATCAGCGCAAAGCCTGAGATCACGAACTTACGCATGGCCATCGCCGCTCCTAATAACCGTCATTATGCGGCAGATGGCGC
>DASQIQ010000266.1:0-4396 GCA_035631495.1 Micropepsaceae bacterium | reverse complement strand
TCGGGCCCTCCCATGGAGCAGCCGCGCGCCCATCCCCTTCGATGCAAAGCCAAAACCACGCGTTTCCGGGTATATAGGGAGGGGTCTAGTGCCCCGCAACGGCATGCCGCCGGCTTCTGAGGCGGTTTTTCGCCCCGTAAGCGGTTTTCGCAGGGTTTCGGCAACGGTCCGGGCTAAACAATTCCAGCCGGATAGGCCGTCCCGCGTGGCGGCTAGAAAATCCCATCATGGCGGCGCTGGCGGTTTGGGGGGGAAGCGTCCAGCGCATCGCGGTAACTGGTCTCCAACCGGTTCTCGAGATGTGCCCTCGTATAGGCATAGGTGCAGGTCGCGAATTCCGGGTCCGACTCGCTGATCCCGACCGCCTGGCAATTGGCGATGGCTTGCTGCCGAAGCGACTCAGGGGTGGCACAGCCAGAAAGGGCCAGAAACGCAAAGCCTGCGATCACGGAACTCCGCATAGTCATGCCGGCCCTAATAACCGTCATTATGGGGCAAGTGGCGCTCCGCGTCGAAGGGCACGGTGGCCAGGGCGTCGTGATACCTGGCTGTCAGCCGGTCCTCGAGATGTCGCCGGGAATAGACTGCTGCGCAGGTCGCAAATTGCGGGTCCGACTCGCTGATGCCGACGGCCTGGCAATTGAGGCTCGCCTGGCGATAGACGCTTGGGTCGGTGGCGCAGCCGCAAAGAGCCAAACCCGTCAATGTGAGGATGAAGATGTTGCGCATACCCATGTCCCTAAAGCGCCGCGTTGGCCGTACCTATCCCTAACCATTCGGCAGCATAAGCCGTCTATCTCGCCTGTGTCGAGAATGGTGGTCGAGGTGATGGGCTCCGGGCTGATCGTTACCGGCTGATGTCGTAGGCGGCCAGCACCGCCATATTGTAGATCTCGCTCATCTTGGCGCCCAAGGGCGCGATCTGGACCGATTTGTCGAGGCCGACAAGCAAGGGCCCCACCAAAGTGGTGCCGCCCACTTGCTGTAGCAGTTTTGTCGAGATCGAGGCCGAATGGATGGCGGGCATGATCAGCACATTGGCGACGTCCGAGAGGCGGCAAAACGGGTAGAGCGCCATCTTCTCACGGTCGAGCGCGACATCGGCGGCCATCTCGCCGTCATATTCGAAATCGACATTGCGCTTGGCAAGGATTTCCACCGCCTCGATGATCCGGTCCGAGCGCTCGCCGCGGGGATAGCCGAAGGTGGAAAACGCAAGCAGGGCCACGCGCGGCTCCAGGCCGAAGCGGCGCGCCACCCCGGCCATCTGGACGCTGATGTCGGCAAGCTCGGCGGCGCTGGGCATCTCGTGGACAGTGGTATCGGCGACCAGCAGGAAACGGCCGCGGGTGGGGATCAAGGTGACGCCCACCGGCAATTGCCCCTCACGCGGATCGAGCACCTGGCGCACATCGTTGAGGGCGACCGCGTAGCTTCGCGTCACCCCGGTCACCATCGCATCCGCATCGCCGGCCGCGAGCATGGATGCGGCAAAAACGTTGCGGTCGTTGGTCACCATGCGAACGCAATCGCGATGCAGCACGCCTTTGCGCTGCAGGCGCTTGTACAGCGCATCGACATAGGGCGCGGCTTGCGCGGCCGAACGGGGCACATGGACTCTGAGCGGCGGGTCCGTGTCGGCTCCCAGCCGCTTGATCCGCTCACGGACGATTTCCTCCCGTCCCACCAGGATGGGCTGGCCAAGCCCGGAATTCTGGAATGCGGCCGCGGCCCGGATCACCGCCTCCTCTTCGCCCTCGGCGAAAACGACGCGTTTGGGATGGGCGCGCACGCTCGCGGTGACGGTCTGGAACAAAGACGCCGAGGGGTCGAGGCGCGCCGAAAGCCGGTTGCGATAGGCTTCCATATCCTTGATCGGCCGGCGCGCCACGCCGCTCTTCATGGCCGCTTCCGCGACTGCCGAAGACACGCGTGAGATCAGTCGCGGATCGAAAGGCACCGGGATGATGTAATTGGGCCCGTAGGACGGTCGCGCACCGCGATAGGCGGCTGCAACCTCGTCGGGCACATCCTCGCGCGCGAGCTCAGCCAGCGCGTGGGCCGCGGCGATCTTCATCTCCTCGTTGATGGTGCGCGCCGCGACATCGAGGGCGCCGCGAAAGATATAGGGAAAGCCAAGCACATTGTTGATCTGATTGGGATAATCCGATCGCCCGGTGGCGATGATCGCGTCCGGACGGACCTCGCGTACTTCCTCCGGCGTAATCTCCGGATCAGGGTTGGCCATGGCGAAGATGAGGGGTTTCGGCGCCATCTTCATCACCATGTCCTGGGTGACCGCTCCCTTGACCGAGAGCCCGACGAAGACATCCGCGCCGTCCAGCGCCTCCTTGAGGCTGCGCGCTTCGGTCTCGGCCGCATAGGCGGTCTTCCACTGGTTCATGCCCTGGGTGCGGCCGCGATAGATGACGCCTTTGGTGTCGCACAGAATGACATTCCCGCGCGGCAAACCCATCGACAGCATCAGGTCGAGGCAGGCGATGCCCGCCGAGCCTGCGCCGTTGACCACGACTTTGGCGTCCTGGATCTTTCGTCCCGTCAGGTTCAGCGCGTTGATCAATCCGGCCGCGGTGATGATCGCCGTACCGTGCTGATCGTCATGGAAGACCGGAATGTCCATCAGTTCGCGCAGGCGCTGTTCGATAATGAAGCAATCGGGCGCCTTGATGTCTTCCAGATTGATGCCGCCGCAGGTGGGACCGAGATAGCGCACCGCGCCGATGAAGGCGTCGACATCTTCGGTGTCGATCTCCAGATCGATGGCATCGATATCGGCAAAGCGCTTGAAGAGAACGGCCTTGCCCTCCATCACAGGCTTGGATGCCAGTGCGCCGAGATTGCCGAGGCCCAGGATCGCCGTGCCGTTGGAGATCACCGCCACGCGGTTGCGCCGCGTGGTGTAGTCATAGGCAGCATCGGGATTGGCGGCGATGGCGCGCACCGGAACCGCGACCCCGGGAGAATAGGCAAGGGAAAGGTCGCGCTGCGTCGCCATCGGCTTGGTGGCGCGGATTTCAAGCTTGCCGGGCTTGTCTCCGGCGTGAAACGCCAGGGCTTCTTCGTCGGTGAAAGAGGGACGGTCGGATGGGGGGGACGGCATGTCTGGGCGGTTCTCCAATGATTTTCTGTGAGTTTGGGCCGATGAGCCCTCCTGTTCAATGGTGCGGCAATTCTATCGGCTCGCGGTTGGGGACAATCGCGGGAGCTCTTGTGCCCACCGTCCACCCTTCGCGTTGATCTGCTAGTTTCGCGACATGGCCGAGATTTCCAGTCCCGACAATGTGGACGAGGACCGCGTCAGCGGACGGGATGCTGCGCCCGATTTGGCGACTCCCATGATGGCGCAATATCTCGAAATCAAATCCGCCCATAAGGACTATCTGCTGTTTTATCGGATGGGCGATTTCTACGAGCTCTTTTTCGAGGATGCTGCCAAAGCCGCCGCTGCGCTGGACATCGCGCTGACCAAAAGGGGCAAGCATCTGGGCGAGGACATCCCGATGTGCGGGGTGCCGGTCCATGCCGCCGAGGCCTATCTCGAAAAGCTCATTCGCAAGGGTTTTCGCGTCGCGGTTTGCGAACAGATGGAAGACCCGGCGCTGGCGAAGAAACGGGGCGCGAAATCACCGGTCAAGCGCGAAGTCATCCGGTTGGTGACGCCCGGGACTCTAACCGAGGAGACGCTGCTGGATGCGCGCGCGCCTTCGGTGTTGGCGGCGTTGGGACGCGCGGCAGGCGAGTTGGCGCTTGCTTGGGCCGACATCTCGACGGGGGATTTTGCTCTGGAATCCGTTGCGCCCGCAGACTTGCAGCAGGCGCTGGCGCGGCTGTCCCCCCGCGAAGTCCTCGTCCCGGATGCGCTTCTGTCCGATGAATTACTGGGCCCCGCATTGAAGGAGCTGGGCTCGCGGCTCACGCCGAGGCCGGCGGCAAGTTTCGATTCTCAAACCGGCGAGCGGCTTCTGAAGAACCTCTATGGCGTCGCGGTGCTGGATGGTTTTGGCGCCTTCAGCCGCGCCGAGCTGTCGGCGGCAGGCGCGCTCGTCGGTTATCTCGATCTCACCCAGAAGGGCAAACGTGTTGCCTTGAAGCCGCTCAGCCGCGAGACCGAAACCGGCCGGATGGCGATAGACGCCGCCACGCGTCGCAATCTGGAACTGACCGAAACACTGTCCGGCGAGCGGCAGGGCAGCCTGCTTTCGGTGATCGACTTTACGGCAACGGCCGCGGGCGCGCGTCATCTGCATCAGCGCCTTGCGGCGCCCCTGACCGACCCGGCCGCGATTGACATGCGTCTGGACGCCATCGGGTTCTTCCTCGCCAAGCCCGATCTGCGTGAGTCTGTCCGCCGCGCGCTGAAAGCCGCGCCCGACAT
>DASQIQ010000265.1:0-2542 GCA_035631495.1 Micropepsaceae bacterium | reverse complement strand
TTTCCAGCGAGGGGCCGGTGATCAGCCGTTCCGCGGCATCGCCCGGAATACGCCGGCGCAGCTCGTCCCAGAACCGCGCATCGGGCCAGGCTTCGACGTGATCGGAGTCGGGGACCTGGACGTAATAGCGGCTGCGGGTCTTGGACCGCATGCTGCACAGGGCAAAGCCGCGCTCGTGCCGGACATAGATCAGCTCGTCCGCGACGGGGCGCGTTTCCGTGAGCATGCCAAGCCAACCAAAGGGCAGAACGCGCTCGTAAAGCGTGATGGCGCCCGGCGGCACGCTGGCCCGGCAGACGCCATGAAAACCGTCGCAGCCGGCAATGAAATCGCAGGCGATCTCGTGACTTTGGCCGTCCTTTGCGTAAGTCACCCGAGGCTTGGCGCCGTCGAAATCACCAGGCGTGACCGCCTCGGCTTCGAAGACGAGCTTGGTATTGGTGCTGAGACAGGCGGCGACCAGGTCCTGCGTGATCTCGGTTTGGCCATAGACTGTCACCGGCGCGCCCGCGAGCCCCTTCAAATCGACATGCGCGTAACGGCCATCGAAAACGAGGTTGAAACCGTCATGGGTGAGCGCCTCGCGGGCCATACGGTCGGCGACCCCTGCGGCGACCAAAAGATCGACCGTTCCCGGTTCCAGGACTCCGGCGCGGATGCGGCTCTCGACATGGGCCCGGCTGCGGCGCTCCAGAACGACGTGATCGATTCCCTCGAGGGAAAGGAGCCGCGAGAGGAGCAGGCCGGCCGGACCGGCACCGATGATCACGACCTGCGTGCGCAAAGGACTACTCTTAGAGTTTGGGGCGGCTCTACATCGCCTCGGCGCCGCGGGAGATGGCGGCGACGCCGGTGCGGCTGACCTCCACCAGGCCCAAAGGCCGCATCAATTCGATAAAGGCGTCAATCTTCGCCGGCGCGCCGGTGATCTCGAAAACAAAGCTCGAATGGGTGGTGTCCAGCGCCTTGGCCCGGAAGACCTGGCTCACACGCATCGCTTCGACCCGTTTGTCACCCGTGCCTGCGACCTTCACCAGCGCCATCTCGCGTTCGATGCCTGGTTTCTCGGTCGAGATATCCACGACCCGGTGCACCGGAACGAGGCGTCCCAATTGGGCCTTGATCTGCTCGATCACGGCGGGCGTACCGGAGGTCACAACCGTGATGCGCGAGGTATGCGTCGCCCGGTCGGTTTCGGCGACGGTGAGGCTTTCGATGTTATAGCCGCGCCCGGCGAACAGGCCGATGACGCGCGCGAGCACGCCGGGCTCATTGTCGACCGTGACCACGATGGTGTGGGATTCGATGCGCGTGTCTTTCTGGATCATGTTCATTCCGACGCGTAATGGGCAATGACGCGGGCTACGCTGCCATTCTTTGCAAAATCCATCAATTCGGCGCCGTGCCGCCCGTCGCTGGTATGGAATTCGATCACAACGCTGTTCACGCCCGAAAATACGCGATCAAGCGTGAAGGTGAGATCGGGCACTTTCTCAAGAGCGCGTTTGATATAATCGCGCAGAGCCGCTTTGCCCCGCACCGCGCCGTCCGCAACACCAAGCACAAGCCGCGCCCGCGGCGAGATCAGCGTTACGGCCTCGTCGTAATGCGACAGAACCCGCTCCAGATCGTGCGAATTCCATGCCTGCACCCATTCCGCGGCAAATTCCTGATGGTTCGTCGGCATGGCTAGACCATCATCTTGCCTTCTTCGGAAACCTCGCGTTCGTCTTCGGCATCCGAAAGGATCATCTCGTCATGCGCCGCGCCGGACGGGATCATGGGATAGCAATTCTCGTGCGGGTCGACGCGGACGTCGAACAGCACCGGCCGGTTTACCGAAATCATCTCCGTGATCTTGGCGTCGAGCTCGTCCGGTTTTTCCGCGCGCAATCCCACCGCGCCATAGGCTTCCGCCAGCTTGACGAAATCGGGGAGAGCCTCCGAATAGGAATGTGAATAGCGTCCGCCATGCAGCAATTGCTGCCATTGGCGCACCATCCCCATATATTCATTGTTCAGAATGAATATCTTGATCGGCAGATCATACTGCACCGCCGTCGACATTTCCTGCATGGTCATCTGGACCGAGGCTTCACCGGCAATATCGATGACCAGCGCATCGGGATGCGCCATCTGAACGCCGACCGCGGCGGGCAGACCATAGCCCATCGTGCCGAGACCGCCTGAAGTCATCCAATGATTCGGCTCTTCGAATTTGCAGCGCTGCGCCGCCCACATCTGATGCTGACCGACTTCGGTCGTGATGTAGACCTCGCGCCCACGCGTCAGCGCGTAGAGACGGTCGATGGCATATTGCGGCTTGATCAGCTTGGTGGAATTCTTGAAGCTGAGGGAATTCTTCGCCCGCCAAGTCGCAATCTGGTTCCACCACGCCGCAAGACCCGGATCGGCGGAGAGCTTCTCCTCCTTCCAGACCTTGATCATGGCGCGTAAAGCGCGCGCGGCATCGGCGATAATCGGGAGATCGACGCGGATGTTCTTGTTGATCTGGGCGGGATCGATATCGAGATGGATTTTT
>DASQIQ010000264.1:0-16514 GCA_035631495.1 Micropepsaceae bacterium | reverse complement strand
GCCCCTTGTCGTGGCGTTCTGCACATAGGCATCGTTCGGCTGGCCGGTTCGCACCGCAACCTCTGCCTTCGCCAGCGCGGGCTTCACCGTGAACATCGGTGTGCCCTGCATGCGGTAGAAGTAGAGCGGGGTCAGGGGCTCATCGAGCACCCAGACGCTGACATGCCAGCCCTTGGATTTCGCAAAGGCTTCACATCCTTCCGCGATCTTGCGGGCGGCGTCGGCGCTGATGACTTTCTTGTCGATGACCATCTGCGCCGGAGCGCTGGTTGCGGACAATGCGGCGAAGAGCGCGGCAGAGACCAAAATGGCAGGTTTCATGATGTCGTTCCCTCTCGTGACAGTTCGACCAAGGCGCGGATTGCCATAGCACCTAGTGGGGCGAATCCGAAATTCGCAAGTGGATGCCATGGAAATTTTAGGAACTTCAAATGCACCACACGAGCGGCCGGGCGCAAAAGCGGCGGCACCGCCGCCGCAACGCGTGCGCTTACCTGTCAGCGTTTTGCGCGGACGCGACCTACGAACACGAACTCATCGGCTTGCGCTTGGAATACCCACATTTCCCAGCGCGCCATAAGCTTGGGAACCCACCAATCGGCTCCTTGCTGGATCAGGTGCGCGTTGCGCCCGTCTTCCAGAACTTTTTGCGCCGGCCTTGTCGCGACGGTGAGGAACACGCCCTTGGCCGCGCAACGCATCAGATCGTCCAGCACCTCATCGAGACATTCGGGCTCGATATGCTCAAGCACGTCTGTACAGACAACGAGATCGGCCGGAGACGGCCGCTTGTCGAGACCTGGGATTGCCGGGTCATAGCCGATGACGGTCATGTGCGAGAGTGCGCGGCCAAGCCCGCCTTTGCCGCAGCCATAGTCAAGGATGGATTTCGCTACGAGGTTGCGGGCCAATTCGCCGATCGGCCCATAAAATTGGCGCGTGGCGATGCCAGCACCGTAATCGGGCCGGGTTTCGTGCAGCCTCCGGTTCAGATCGCGATAGGATTCCGTAATGACCGGCATGCAGCCTCGAAGGGAGGATATGGTTGGGGTCCCTATTCCAAGACCGGCATGGCCAATCGGGACTTGCGGCACCCTTACTGTCAAGTAGAGCATAATCGCTCTAATGGTTTGGTGCGACTCACTTAACGCGCTCGCCACGACCTGTTGTTAACGACTCTATATTTAGAGATTTACACTTTTTTAACTACATTCTCTTGCGGAGCGCTTTCAGCCTCGTATCATCTTGATTCTTCAATGATTCGCCTTTTTCGGCGAACGGGGCAGCGGGCATGGGTCCCAGGGCGGGACGAGAAGAGCAACGGCCCGAGGAGGGGTGGCAGCGGCATAGAGGCGCCCTCTGGGGCAGCCCCGGCATGGTGCTTATTCCCTCATTTCTCGCGTTCCTCAGCCCCACACCGGCCATGGCCGCCGACGCCGGCGCGGCCTCCGATTTCCTGCTGTTGGCGATCGTGACCGCCGCCGCCGCTCTGGCGCTGGCGGGCGGGCTATGGGGCCTTTCCGAGCATCAGGACAATCTCACGCTCAGGCGCACTCTTCGCGCGGCCACCGCAAAAGCCCGCGCCCTGCTCTCCGCCCGCGACGCTTGGCTTTCGGCCGGCCGCGAGGCGCTGCTGGTGTGGAGCTCGGACAATTCGGAGTCCGTCAGTTTCGGCAACGGCGCGGAATTGATGGAAGCCTGCCTTACCGGTCCGGATGCGGTGCAACTCTCCGCCGCCTTGGATGGGCTGGCCGCTCAAGGCACCCCCTTCGCCATAACCTGCCGCACTTCGGACGGGCGGCGTCTTGCCGTGCGCGGCCGGCCGGCCGGCGGGCATCTGGCCGTCTTCCTCGGGCCGGAGGGACAACACTCCGCCCATGACGCCGACTTTCGCGGCGCCCTGGATGCGATGCCCATACCCGCCTGGATCCGCGCCAAGGATCTGTCGCTCGCTTTCGTCAACCGCGCCTTTCTTGCGGCCTCGGGCGAGACGGAAGAAAAAGCCCTGGCGGCCAATCTCGCTTTCGACCGTTCGGAGCGCGATCTTGCCGCCACCGCGCATGGCAATAGCGAGACGGTCGAGGCCAAGCGCTTTGCCACGCTCTCGGGCCAACGCCGGTCGCTGGCGTTCACGCTCACCCCGCTGGCCGATGGCAGCATCGCGGGTGCGGCGCTCGACGTGACCGCAATCACCGAGGCCGAAGCGCGGCTGCAGCAGCACATCGAGGCGCATGCCGACAGTCTGGACCGCGTTTCCACGGCGGTCGCGATCTATGGGCCCGATCGCAAACTCGCCTTTTTCAATCGCGCCTATGTGCGCCTGTGGGGACTTCCGGAACCCTGGCTCAAGACACACCCCTCCTACAGCGAGATCATCGACCGGCTACGCGAGCTGCGCCGGCTGCCGGAACAGTCCGATTTCCGGGCCTGGAAACAGCAGCGGATGAAGCTGTTCGAACGCCGCGATTCGCATCCCGAAGAGCACTGGCATCTTCCCACCGGGCAGACCTTGCGGGTGATGGCGCAACCCCATCCCTTCGGAGGGCTGATCTTCCTGTTCGAGGATATGAGCGATCAAATTCGCTTGGAGAGCTCCTACAACACGCTGATCAAGGTGCAGAAGGCGAGCCTGGACACATTGCAGGAAGGCGTGGCGGTGTTCGGCCCGGACGGCAGGCTGAAGCTCCACAACGCCGCCTTTGCGCGCATTTGGCGGCTGGAACCCTCAGAACTCGCTGGCGAACCCCATCTCAAGCGCATCGCGGAAGCTTGCGCCGCAAGATTCAGCGACGACGGAGCATGGGGCGCCGTAATCGAGAGCGTTACCTCGGCCGCGCCCGAGCGAAACCGCGAATGGGGCGATGTGGAGCGCTCGGACGGCTCCATCGTTTCGCTTTCCATTGTGCCTTTGCCGGACGGCGCGACGCTGGCGAGCTTTGCCGACGTCACCGACCGTTTTCGCATCGAAACGGCCTTGCGCGAGCGCAACGAGGCCCTGGAAGCCAGCGACAAGCTGAAGTCGGAATTCGTCAAGCGCATGTCCTACGAGCTTCGCACGCCGCTCAATTCGATCATGGGTTTCGCCGAGATGCTGAGGGCGGGCACGGCCGGCCCCCTGAACGAGCGTCAGATGGAATATGCCGATGCGGTGGTGAAGTCCTCGAACGCGCTGCGCGATCTGGTCAACGATGTGCTCGATCTCTCCGAGATCGAAGCAGGCGCGATGCAGCTGGAGTTCGAGAGGGTCGACCTCTATCTGTTTCTCTTTGGCATGGCCGAACGCGCCCGCGAATGGGCGGCGAAGATCGGGCTCACGCTCGACCTCGACTGCGAGGCCGATAGCGGCCAATTCGTGGCCGACGGCCGGCGGCTGAAGCAGGTCGTGTTCAATCTGATTTCCAACGCCTTCAAATACACGCCGCGTGGCGGCATGGTCACACTGGGCGGAAGTATTCATGGCGAGGATGTGCGAATCTTCGTCGACGACACGGGCCCCGGTGTTTCGCCCGAAATCATGCCCGTGGCCTTCGAACGGTTTTCGGCCAAGAGCGGCGCCGGGGCGCGCGCCGGCGCCGGGCTGGGTCTGGCGTTGGTGCACCGCTTCATCGAATTGCACAATGGCTGGGTGGAACTCGAATCGCATGCCGGACAAGGCACTCGGGTAACCTGCCATCTGCCGCGCAGTCTTTCCCGCAAGAATCTGCCGCCGCCGGCAGATCGTCAGGCTCGCGCCTGATCGGCTTTTTCGCTAAAAGCTCCAGTCTCCTGTCATCATAAGGATGGAGTGTCGGATGGCCTTGCGCAAATTCATTATCGAACGCGAGATTCCAAAGATCGGCACCGCAGACCGCGAGCAGCTTCGCGGCGCCGCCGCCAAGTCGAACGGCGTGCTGCGCCAGCTCGGTCCGGATATCCAGTGGCTCGAAAGCTATGTCGCCAACGACAAGACGTTCTGCGTCTATCTCGCCTCGGACGAAGGCATGATCCGCAAACATGCCGAGATGAGCGGCTTTCCAGCGACCAAGATCACCGAAGTGCGCAGGATGATCGACCCGACCACCGAAAAAGCCGATTAGAGTCGAATCATCAATGCTGGTCTTTGGGCGTGCGGACGACGAGCCCGTCCAGCTCCGGCGTAACTTTGATCTGGCAAGAGAGCCGGCTGTTCGATTTCAGCTCCTGGGCGAAATCCAGCATCTGCTCTTCCATGTCCTGGCGCGGAGCGAGCTTGGGCAGCCATGCCGGATCGACATAGACGTGACAGGTGGCGCAGGCGCAGGCGCCACCGCAATCCGCATCGATGCCGGGAATGCGATTCTTCACCGCGCCTTCCATGACGGTCCAGCCGACAGGGACCTCGGCGATGTGCTCTTTGCCATTGTGTTCGATGTAGGTGATCTTGGGCATTCATTCCGTTCCAATATTCAGGCCAAGGATTTGGCCGGCACGCTGATATCTTGAAGCCGTTCGGGCGCTATCGTGGCGTGCGCCGCGATCAGCCGGCGTCCCACGATATAGTCGGGCGCCGCATTCACCGCCTCCACCGCCGCCACCACGCCATCGCGTAAATGAAAGACCGAGAATTTTCTGGTCTCCGGATTGCCGCGCAGCACCCTCGTATCACCGGGCCGGGCAAGTCCGGCAATCTGCAGCTTCAGATCATATTGATCGGACCAGAACCAGGGCACTTCGCGATAGGCCAATGGTTTGCCCACCATGGCAAGGGCCGCGTGCTTGGCCTGATCGATGGCGTTCTGCACCGATTCCAATCGCACGCGTCCGCCCGCAAAGCCGGGATGGCTGGTGCAATCGCCGGCGGCGAAAATGTCCGGATCGGACGTGACCCCATATTCGTCCACGGAGATGCCGTTGTCGCAGGCGAGGCCCGTTGCCTCGGCCAGCTCGCAATTGGGCACGATGCCAATGCCGGCGAGAATGAAATCCGCTTCCACTCGACCCAGATTCGTCGACACCCCTTCGGCGCGCGCATTGCCCTCAAATCGCTGCGCCATCGCCCCGAGCACGAAATCGACTCCATTCGTGCGATGGACTTTCTCATAGAACGCGGAGATCTCGGGCGACGCAGCCCGCACCAGCACGCGATCGGCCGCTTCGATCACGGTGACTTTGAGCCCATGCTTGACGGCCACGGCGGCCACTTCGAGCCCGATATAACCGCCTCCGACAACAGCAAGCCGCGTGCCCGGTTGGAAATGCTGCCTTAACGCATCCACATCGGCTATGCCGCGTAAGTAATAGACTCCGGCAAGGGCCGCGCCCGGGACCGGCAGCTTGCGCACCCTTGCACCCGTCGTGAGCAAAAGCCGGTCATAGGAAAGCTTCGTGCCATCGGAAAGAGCCACGGTCTTGCTCCGCCGGTCGATCGCGGCCGCGGCGAGGGAGAGGCGCAGCTCGCAGGCAGCTTCGGCGTAGAACGCATCGGGTTTGAGAAACAGCCTCTCACGCGCGAAATCGCCGGCGAGATAGGCCTTGGACAAAGGCGGCCGCTGATAGGGGGGATAGGCCTCGTCACCAACAAGCGTCAGCGAGCCCGCGAATCCCTCGGCCCTGAGCGTGGCAATGGCCTGCGCGCCCGCCTGACCCGCGCCGATAATGACGATCCGCTCGACCATGTCTGCTAAGAAGCAAGTGTGGCAGGCGCGGTTAGCACGCGTGGAGGGCGGGGGCAATCGAGCAAAATGCCGGATTCCCAAGCGCAATGCCGCGTTGAGCGGCGCCGGAGCGCAAGTTACAACCGTGCCGTGGCGGGATTCGAGACAATCTTGACGCTGAAGGACGAGGCCGCGACGGCGGAACTGGGAGCACGGATCGCCGCCGCGCTCGCGCCTGGAGACGTGGTCGCGCTCTCCGGCGAGCTGGGCGCCGGCAAAACCGCGCTGGCCCGGGCCATTTTGCGTGGGCTGGGCGTCCAGGGACATGTCCCCAGCCCCACTTTCACCCTAGTCCAAGCTTACGAAACACCCGGCCTGACTGTCCATCATTTCGATTTTTACCGAATCGAGAGGGCCAGCGAGCTATCCGAACTGGGCCTGGATGATGCTGTCGAAGGGGGTGCTGTTTTGATCGAATGGCCGGAACGGGGAATGCCCGCATCTCTGACCGTGGATGCGCTGAGAATCACGCTTGAGCCCATCGGCGAGACGAGCCGGGAGCTGAAGATTTCGGGGCCCGCGCGTTGGCGCGCTGTGCTTGGCGGGGCAAACCCATGAAAGCGGTGAATTCTCGAACCCAGGCGATGGCGGCGTTCCTCGCCGATTCGGGATGGGGCGCGGCAGAACGACGGCCCTTGCCGGGCGATGCGTCGACCCGCCACTACATCCGGCTTCATCTGGGCTCCCGCACCGCCATGCTGATGGACCAGCCGGGCGCGGTCGAGGCTCCTGCAGCTCCGCCCGACGCGACACCCGAGCAGCGCCGCGCCCTTGGGTACAATGCACTGGCGCGCCTTGCGGGCGCCGATTGCGCCCGTTTCGTCGCCGCATCGCGCTACTTGCGAAACCGTGGGCTTTCGGCTCCGGACATTTACGCCGCCGATGTTGCGCAAGGGTTTCTGCTGATCGAAGATCTCGGAATTGATCTTTATACGGACATCCTGTCCGATGGCGGCGATGAGTACGCGCTTTACGAAGCCGCTATCGATGGCCTCGTCAGACTGCATGCCGATCCCGCCCCTGCCCTGCTTGCGCCGGATAAGCCGCTTTTTGCCTATGACGAAACCGCGCTGATCGCCGAATTGGACCTCTTGACCGAGTGGTTCTTCCCCGCGGCCCTGGCCCGTGCGGCGGAAGCATCGGTGATCGCCGAGCATCGCGCATTGTGGCATGAAGCCCTTCGGGGAATCTCGGGCGGCACGTCCGTCTTCGTGCACCGCGACTATCATGCGCAGAACCTGCTCTGGCGCGGCGACCGCTCCGGTTTGGCCCGCGTCGGGATGATCGATTTCCAGGATGCCTTGGCGGGATCGCCCGCTTACGATCTGGTTTCACTGCTCGAAGACGCCAGGCGCGACGTCGCTCCGGAACTCGCCGATGCGATGACGCAGCATTATCTTGCGAAATGCCACGCCCAGGGCGCGATGTTGGATGCGGAGCGCTTGCGCGCGGAGGCAGCGCTTCTCGCCGCCCAGCGCAATGCCAAGATCATCGGCATCTTCGCGCGCCTCGCCAAGCGCGACGGCAAGCCCCGTTATCTGGCGCATCTGCCGCGCGTCTGGCGTTATATGGAGCAAGACCTTTCCCATCCGGAACTTCGGCGGCTGAAGCGCTGGTACGACCGCCACATTCCGAGCGATGCGCGCGGAGTCCTGACGATCACGGCAGGAGCAGCAGCGTGAGCCTGCCCACGCGAGCGATGATCATGGCGGCCGGGTTGGGCACGCGCATGGCGCCGCTCACCCTGGAACGCCCAAAACCGCTCATCGCCCTCAAGGGCAAGCCGCTGATCGATCATGTCATCGACCGTTTGGTGCAAGGCGGCGTGAATTTCATCGTCGTCAACGTGCATTACAAAGCCGATCAGCTCATCACGCATCTGGAGGAGCGCCGCGCCCGCGACAAAACGGTCGAAATCCGGATCTCCAATGAAACCGGCGCCATTCTCGATACCGGTGGCGGCATCGCCAAAGCGCTCCCCGAATTTAAGGGCGAACCATTCTTCACCTATAATTCGGATTCGGTCTGGGTAGAGGGCATGGGCTCGGCACTGGCGCGCATGAGAGCGCGGTGGAACCCTGAGACCATGGATGCCCTCATGCTGCTTGCGCCTTGCGCTACCGCGATCGGATATGACGGCCGCGGCGATTTCGAGATGGACGCGTGGGGCAATCTGAAACGCCGCGCCGAGATGAATCTGGCGCCCTTCGTTTGGACGGGGCTGCAGATCCTTCATCCCCGCCTTTTCGATACCGCTCCGAAGGGACGCTTCTCGATCAATCGTTTGTGGGATGAGGCCATCGAGAAGGGCCGGCTTTTCGGTGTGCGGCTGGACGGCGTCTGGATTCATGTCGGCACACCCGAGGGACTGACGGAAGCCGAAGCTTTCCTTCGCGATCTCGTCCGCGAACCTTGATGGCACCGGCGCAGCCGAAAATCTTCACGATCCCGTCCGGCATCCCCTTTGCACGCGCCCTCAGCGAAGGGGTGATTGCGCGCAACGGTTCCGAGCCCCTCACTCTGGCGGATGCTTTGGTGCTCGTGCCGACGCGGCGGGCGGCGCGAAACTTACGCGAAATCTTCGCCGATGCGTTGGGCGGAGCCGCGCTGCTGCCGCGCATCCGGGCGCTCGGCGATATCGACGATGAGGAGCAGCTTTTTGATCCGTCGACGGAGGATCTGGGTGCGATTCCCCCCGTCGGACCGTTGCGCCGGCGGCTGTTGCTCGCCACGCTCGTGCGGCGCTGGGGCGAGGCGAAAGATGCGCCCGTTCCGTTCACGCAGTGCCTCGCCTATGCAGGCGAACTCGCGCGGCTCCTCGATGAGGCGGTCACCCAGAACGCAGACCTTGCCAGACTGAAAACTCTCGCCTCCGATGCCGTGGCCGCGCATTGGAGCGACGTTGTGAACTTCCTCGACATCGTGGCTGTGCAGTGGCCCGAGCTTCTGCGCGAGGAAGGGAAGACCGAACCCGCTGCCGCCCGCGATGCGAGGCTGCACGCGCTCGGCGCCGAGCTCGCGAGAAACCCGCCGCGCGCACCGGTGATCGCCGCGGGCTCGACGGGCTCCATCCCCGCAACCGCGGAGCTTCTGAAGATCTTCGGGTGCCTTCCCACCGGCGCAGTGGTGCTTCCCGGCCTCGACACCGACCTCGATGGACCAAGCTGGAAGGAGCTCGAACCGGGCCACGCGCAATTCGGGTTGCGCCAGTTGCTCGATTTTGTCGGGGTGGAGCGCGAGGACGTGCATTTGTGGTCGCCGCTGCCGGAGGCCTACCCGGCGCGCGCGCGGCGCGTGCATTTTCTAAGCGAGGCTTTGCGTCCGCCGCCGACCACCGATGTCTGGCGCGATCTTGTGGAGAAGAGCGGACGCGAGCTCGCCCCGGCGCTGGAAGGTTTCGCTTTGATCGAGGCACAAAATCCGCGCGAGGAGGCGCTGGTGATCGCCTGCGCGCTGCGCGAGGCGCTGGAGACCAAAGGACGGACGGCGGCCTTGATCACGCCCGATCGAGGCCTCGCGCGCCGGGTCGCCGCGGAACTCACGCGCTGGGACATCACAATCGATGATTCCGCCGGAGAAAAACTGTCCCGCACCCCGCCGGGCGCGTTCCTTGCGCTGGCCGCGCGCGCCGCGGCCGAACATTTCGCGCCCGTTCCGCTGCTTGCGCTGCTGAAGCACCCCTTCGCGTCCGGCGGTGAAGAGCGCGCCCACTTCCGCCGCAATGTGCGCGCTCTCGAGCGTGCGGCATTGCGGGGACTGCGTCCCGACCCGGGCCTCGCGGGAATCGCGGCCCGGCTGAGACAGATCAAAGCGCCCTTTGCGCTGCAGAACTGGTTCGCCAAGCTCGCCGGCCTGCTTGAGCCTTTCGCGCAAGCCATGGCCGCAAGGGATGTGAGTCTGAGCGAACTTGCCTATGCCCATGGCGAACTTGGCGAGGCGCTCGCCGCGACCGATACGGAACCAGGCGCGAACATTCTGTGGCAGGGACCGGCCGGTGAAGCGGCGGCCAATCTGCTGCAGGAGTTGGTCCGCGACGGCGCCAACATCACGCTCGCCCCCGCCCGCGATTACGCCGATGCCTACCGCGAACTCGCCGAATTGCGTGCGGTGCGGCCGCGCTTCAACCTCCATCCGCGGCTTGCCATTCTGGGCCCACTGGAAGCGCGGCTTCTGGATTTCGACCTCGTCATTCTGTCCGGCCTCAATGAGGGACAATGGCCGGCGGAAGCCGCGACCGATCCCTGGCTGTCGCGCCCGATGCGCGAGAGTCTCGGGCTCGATGCGCCGGAGCGGCGGATCGGCTTGGCGGCGCATGATTTCGCGTCTTTGGCCGCCTCGCCCTCGGTTCTTATCACGCGGTCGCTGAAGGAGAACGGCGCACCCACCGTCGCCTCGCGCTGGCTGCTGCGGATCAAGCAATTGGCGAAGGGCCTATCGATCGAATCCGCACTCAAGGTGCGCGAAGATCTTTTGGCCTGGGCGCGTGCGCTCGATGACGGGCCACATGAGAAGCGTGCAGAGCGTCCGGCGCCGCGTCCGCCTGTCGCCGCGCGCCCGCGAACGCTTTCGGTTACCGAAATCGAAACCTGGCTGCGCGATCCCTATGCGATCTACGCCAAGCATGTTCTGCGCCTAAGGCCGTTGGACGCGATCGATGAGGAGCCCGGTCCTCGTCAACGCGGAAACGCCATTCACGCGGCGCTGGAGCGCTTCCTCACCGCTTTTCCCGCCGCGCTACCGCCCGACGCGATGGAGCATCTGCTCCGTCTTGGAGCAGAAGCGTTCGTGGAAGCCGGCGCCACGGAGGCGGTCCTCGCGCTCTGGACTCCGCGTTTTGTGCGCGCGGCTCGCTGG
The DNA here is from genome assembly GCA_035631495.1 of Micropepsaceae bacterium. Lineage (GTDB taxonomy): Bacteria > Pseudomonadota > Alphaproteobacteria > Micropepsales > Micropepsaceae > CAIYRG01. Next base: position 5,988 of record DASQIQ010000264.1, on the reverse strand, counting down.
TTCCTCGCCTATGAGCAGGGGCGCCGCAACCAGATCACGAAAAGCCATGTCGAAGTGAAAGGCAGCCTCGAAATTCCCGCGCGCGAGAGATTCGTCTTGCGCGGGCGTGCCGATCGCATCGATTTCTTTGCGGGTGATGCTGCCTCGCTGCTCGATTACAAAACCGGGCGCGTGCCGACCGACAAGCAGATCCAAAAGCTCATCAGCCCGCAGCTGCCGCTTGAAGGCGCGATGCTGTTGAAAGGGGCGCTGGGAGATCACCACGCCGCGTCTTTGCGCCAATTCATTCATGTCCGGCTCACGGGCGCCGAACCACCGGGAGAGGAATGCGTCGCGGATATGGAGGCCGACGCACTTGCGATGGAAGCGCTTGCTCGCCTCACCGCACGTGTCGCGCGTTATGACGATCCCGCACAGCCCTATCTTTCGCGCGCCATGCCGTTCCGCAGGAGTGATGAAGGCGATTACGACCATCTGGCGCGGGTGCGCGAATGGACGCTCGAAGAAAGGCTTGACGAGTGAGCGCGGCCTCGCAAAGGGCGACCGATCCTAACGTCTCGGCATGGGTGTCGGCCAATGCGGGCGCGGGCAAGACCTATCTCTTGACCGATCGCGTGACGCGGCTTCTGCTTTCAGGCGCCTCACCGGCGCGCATCCTCTGCCTCACCTATACCAAGGCGGCCGCCGCCGAGATGGCGACGCGGCTGTTCGACCGGTTGGGCGAATGGGCGCTTCTCCCGGACGCCGCGTTGCGCGGGCGCCTGAAGGACATCGGCGCCGAGCCGCCCGACGCGAAAGAACTGCGCAAGGCCAGAACCCTGTTTGCCCAGGCGCTGGAAACGCCTGGGGGGTTGAAGATCCAGACCATCCATTCCTTCTGTCAGCATTTGCTGGCGCGCTTTCCGGTCGAGGCAGGAATCCCGGCGCGATTCACCGTGCTCGACGAACGCAGCGCCGCGGAGCTGATGGGACAAGCGCGAACCGCCGTGCTGGAACGCGCCGGCAAAGGCGATGCGCGCTTGAAAAAAGCGGTCGCGTTGCTCGCGACACGAGCCGCCGACGGTCGCTTCGCGGAAATCCTGGATTTCGCCATTGGCGATTCCGGGAGACTGCGGGAGATGCTTTCGCGTCATGACGGCGATGAGCTGCGTTTCGCCGCGCATTTGCAAAGAACCCTGGACCTGGCAGAGGGCGAAGACGAAGCGCAGGTGCTGGGGCGCTTCTGCGCCGAATTGCGCGGCGAGCGGAACATATGCGAGCGCATTGTCCCCTGGCTGCTTGGCGGTTCAGACAACGACGAGAAATCCGGCGACCGTTTCGCAGCGTTCCTTGACGGGGGCATGGCGGCCGAGGATTTCGCCGTTCTGCGCGAGGTGTTCTTCACCGATCAAGACCAGCCACGCAAGAGCATCATCACCAAGGCGACGGCCAGGGCCCAGCCGGAGCTAGCGGCCTATCTCCAGCGGCTGAAAGAGCGCGTGATCGCGGTGGAAGAGCGCCGCCGGTGCGCCGTCACGGCCGGGTTGACCACCGCCGTGATCACCGTTGCTCTCGCCGTACTCGAAACCTATGACCGGCTTAAGCGCAGTCGCGCCGCGCTCGATTACGACGATCTGACCTTGGCCACTCTGAACCTGCTTGAGCGCCGCGATGCCGCGTCCTGGGTGCTTTACAAGCTCGATGGCGGGCTCGACCACATCCTGGTCGACGAGGCGCAGGACACCAGCCCCGAACAATGGAAAATCGTCGGCAGGCTCGCGGAGGAATTTTTCTCAGGTTACGGCGTGCGCGGCGATGCGGCGCCGCGCACCATCTTTGCCGTGGGCGACGAAAAACAGTCGATCTTCAGTTTCCAGGGCGCCGATCCGACCGAGTTCGGCCGCCAGCGCGCGTTCTTCAAAGCCCAGGTGGAAGGCGCGCACCTCGCCTTCGCGGATTTGCGCCCCGCGGTATCGCGGCGCAGCGCCCGCGCCATCCTCGAATTTGTCGATGCTGTGTTCGCCCAGGCCAAGGCGCGCGACGGCATTTCCTCGACCGATGATGCCATCCACCACGATGCGCATCGCAGCGAGACGGGCCGGGTCGAGATCTGGCCGGCAGTGGAAGCAACGCAGACCGAAGAATCCGACCCCTGGGACCAGCCGGTCGATGCGCCTTCGCGATCCAGCGCGCAAACCGTTCTGGCGGCGCGCATCGCCACGCGCATCGCCGAGTGGCTGGACAAACGCGCAACGATACCCGGCACCGATACCCGCATCACACCCGGCGACATCATGATCCTGGTGCGGCGGCGCAATGCCTTCGCCGAAGAGATGATCCGCCAATTGCTCGACAAGCGCGTGCCGGTCGCGGGCGCCGACCGCATGGTGCTGATGGAGCAGATTGCGATCGCCGATCTCGTGGCGCTGGGGCGTTTCGCACTTCTGCCGGACGACGATCTCAATCTCGCCGCGCTGCTGAAATCACCGCTGGTCGGATTCTCGGAAAATGATCTCTACGACCTGGCGCAGCCTCGCGACGGAAAAACGCTATGGGACGAGTTGCGGGGCCGCAAAGACGAGCGCTCCGTTTTCGAACGCGCGCATCGATTCCTTGCGGATATGCTCGGGCAGGCGGATTTCCTGCCGCCCTTCGAGTTTTACGCACGCGCGCTCGGCAAGGGCTTGCGCCGGCGCTTGACCGCGCGGCTGGGTTCGGAAGCCGCCGACGCGATCGACGAATTCCTGGCGCTGGCGCTGGCGCATGAGGGTACGCATCCGCCCTCGCTCGAGAGCTTCCTGAACTGGTTCGAGAAAGGCGCCTCCGACGTCAAGCGCGACATGGAGAAGGGTGACCGCGCGGTCCGTGTGATGACGGTGCATGGCGCCAAGGGCCTGGAAGCCAATATCGTAATCCTGCCCGACACTGCGCAAGTGCCGGACCATGAGCGGCGGGACCCGCTGCTTTACAGCGAAGATTGCGTCTTCTTCGGCGTCAAGAATGCCTTGGATACGCCGAAGATCACCGCTGCCAAGGCTGCGGCACGTTTGCGCGAGATGCGCGAATACCGGCGGCTGCTCTATGTAGCGGCAACGCGGGCGCGCGAATTCCTCATCGTCTGCGGCTATGAGATGAAGACCGGAATCCATCCGGACTCCTGGTATGGGCATCTGAGAGAGGCCGCCGCCCGCATCGGGCGCGAAGAGCGAATCGCAGGGGAAACCGTGATCGCGTTTGGCGCGAATTTCTCCGGCGGCTCGGCGGAATTGCTGGCCCTGCATCAGCCGCCGACTCGGGTGCCCAAATTTTTGGCGCAAATCCCCGAACCCGAGCCGCCTTTGCGCGTGCTTCGCCCCTCGGAAGCGGCGGGGCTGGAGGAATATCCACCGACCTCACCTCTGGAGGACTCCGCAAAGCGCTTCCGGCGCGGGCTGTTGGTGCATGCGCTGCTGGCGCACCTGCCTGCCTTTCCGCCGGAAAAGCGTGAGGCGACAGCACGCTCTTATCTGACGCGGCAAGGCTTGACGCCGAGCGAGGGCGAAAGCCTCATCGAGGAAACGCTGGCGGTCATGGACGATATCGTGTTTGCGGAGCTGTTCTCTCAAAACAGCCGCGCGGAAATTGCCGTCACCGCACAATTGCCCGAGCTTGGCAATGTGCGGATCAACGGCCAGATCGACCGCTTAGCGGTGACGCGCGACCGTGTTCTGATCGCCGACTTCAAGACCAACCGCCCGCCGCCCGACAGCGCGGAGAACACGCCGCGGCTCTATCGCACGCAGATGGCGCTCTACCGCGCCGCCCTGCAGAAGATCTATCCTGGCAAACGAGTCGATTGCGCCCTGGTATGGACCGATGGCGCAAAGCTGATGCCTCTTTCCGAGGCATTGCTGGACGCGGAAATCGCCCGGATCGCAGCCGCAGGAAGTACAGATGGCGCCGCGTAGTTAGGCCTCTTTTACAGGAGTGGCCCCAGCTTGACCCTTGTTACTCGCGTTCCTACATTCTGGCTTATCCGGAATCAGAGGTTTTCATGTCTCATATAAAAGTTACCGACCAAAGCTTTCAGGCTGACGTGCTTGACGCCAAAATGCCGGTCGTCGTGGATTTTTGGGCGGAATGGTGCGGCCCGTGCCGCATGATTGCGCCCGCGCTCGAAGAGCTCGCCGGCGAATATAACGGCAAGGTGACGGTCGCCAAGATCAATATCGATGAGAACCCGCAAGTTCCGACACGCTATGGCGTGCGCGGCATCCCGACGCTAATGATCTTCCAGCACGGCCAGGTGGCGGCGACCAAGGTCGGCGCGCTGCCCAAGAGCAAGATCAAGGAGTGGATCGACGCGTCGATCTAGCTGTTTTCGCGCAGCACCTTGCCCGCAAGATAGAGCGAGCCTGAGATGAGGATGCGCGGCGCGCCTTCGCCCTCGCGCGCCCGCGACCAAGCGGAAACCTGCATCATCGCGTCGGCAAGATCATCAGCGGGGGTCGCTTCGAGCCCCGCGGCGCGCACCGCGTCATAGAGCGCACCCGCGCCAAGGCTGGCCGCTTCTCCCGGAATGGCGATCGTGGTCACATGTTTGGCGAGTCCGCGAAACGGAAGGAAATAGCCGACAGCGTCCTTGGTCCTGAGCATGCCGCAAATGAGATAGAGCGGCTTGGGCGAGCGCTCCTCCAGATCGGCCATGCTTTGCGCCACGGCGGCGCCGCCATGCGGGTTATGGCCGCCATCGAGCCACACTTCCGCGCCCTTTGGCGCCGCCTCGATCAGCGGCCCCTTGGTCAGTCTTTGCAGGCGGGCGGGCCATTCGACATTCTTCAAACCCCATTCGATCCCCTGCTCGCGCTCCCAGCGGCCGCCGATGCAGCGAAGCGCCGCGATGGCAATAGCGGCATTGGCGATCTGATGCCGCCCCGCAAGCTTGGGCAGCGGCAGATCGAGCAATCCCTCCCGGTCCTGATAGACCAGCCGCCCGCGCTCCTCGAAGGCGTGAAAATCCTCGCCATAGATGGTGACCGGAACACCGAGCTGATCGGCACGCCGCACGATGATCGATTTGGCGTCATCGTCTTGGGGACCGATAATCGCCGGCGCCCCGCGCTTCAAGATGCCGGATTTCTCAAACGCGATCGCCGCCAGCGTATCGCCGAGAAAATCCTGATGATCCATCGCCACCGGCGTGATGCAGACGGCGGCCGGCTTGCCGATCACATTGGTCGCGTCATAGCGCCCACCGAGGCCCACTTCGAGCACCAGCGCATCCGCCTTGTGACGGGAAAAGGCGAGGAACGCTGCCGCCGTCGTGATCTCGAAAAAGGTGATCGGCGCATCCGCATTGGCCGCCTCGCATTCTTCCAGCGTGGCGGTGAGCTCTTCTTCGGAAATCAGCCTTCCGGCGATGCGGATGCGCTCGTGAAAATGCACCAGATGGGGGGAAGTGTAGACATGCACCCGGTAGCCCGAGCCTTCCAGCATGGCGCGCAGATAGGCGCAGACGGAGCCTTTGCCGTTGGTGCCGGCGACATGGATGACGGGCGGCATCTTCGCTTCGGGATGGCCGAGCGCCGCGAGCAGCCGCTCCACCCGGTCCAGCACCAGATCGATGCGTTTGGGATGAAGCGACAACAGCCGTTCGAGAATGGCATCGCTCGGCGCTGTCTCGAAGCTCATCTACGTATGCGAGATGGCGGGCGGCCCGGCGCTGATATCCTGGCCATTGCCGCGCGGGTTTGCGTGGCCATTGCCGCGTTGAGGCGCCGGCTGCTTCATCAGCAAGCGAATGATTCGCGCCAGCGTCTCTTTCAGATCCTTGCGATGGACGATCATGTCGATCATGCCGTGGTCGAGCAGATATTCGGCGCGCTGGAATCCTTCCGGAAGGCGCTCGCGGATCGTTTGCTCGATGACGCGCGGTCCCGAGAAACCGATCAATGCGCCGGGCTCGGCGATCTGTACATCGCCCAGCATCGCATAGGATGCGGACACGCCGCCTGTGGTCGGATCTGTCAG
>DASQIQ010000263.1:0-2483 GCA_035631495.1 Micropepsaceae bacterium | reverse complement strand
AAACCGACGCGGGATTCCTTTGTCGTCGAACAATTGCGCAAAGCTGGCGCGATCATTCTCGGGAAGACCACGCTTTCCGAATACGCCGCCGGCGATACCTTCGGCTCCATGTTCGGCGTCACGCGAAACCCCTACGATCTGGACCGCACGGTGGGCGGTTCGTCCGGCGGTTCGGGCGCGGCCCTGGCGGCAAACTTCGCAACCCTCGCGCTCGGCGAAGAAACCGTAGCCTCCATCCGCAGACCCGGCGGGTGGAATGCCGTTGTCGCCATGCGGCCGACCTCGGGCCTGGTGAGCCGCAGCGGCATGTGGGACGGCTATCCCACCGATTTCGCGAGCATGGGGCCGATGGCCCTCAACGTAGCAGACCTCGCGCGCCTGCTGGATGTGATGGTTGGCTACGATCCGGAAGACCCTCAGACGGCACTCGGCGTCGGTCACAAGCAGGCAAGCTATACCCAATACCTCGACAGGAACGGCCTGAAGGGTGCGCGCATCGGCATCTTGCGCGAATCCATCGGCAACACCAGCGAACCGGACTCGGAAGATTTCAAGAAGGTCAACGACGTCTTCGAAAGGAATGTGGCGGAGCTGAAGGCGGCCGGGGCCACGATTGTCGATCCTATCGTGATTCCGAACCTCAAACCGCTTCTGGCGAAACGCGTGGCCGATACCACCGCATCGGACGAAGCCCTTCGGCTTTATCTAGGGCGCAACCCGAACAGCCCTTTCAAGAACCGGCAGGACATCGCCAATTCGCCCCTGCTGGACCAGAGCTTCCCCCTGAGCAAACGCGATTCCTGGAGGGCGCCGCTTCAACCGCCGGACGCCGCGAAATTCGGCGACTATCTGAAAGCCCGCGGCCAGTTGATGACGGCCATCCTGAAGGTGATGGCCGATAATCGTCTCGACGCCATTGTCCACAAAACCGTCGAGCATCAACCGACCCTCATCAAGGACGGCATCAACCCGCCTTACGTCAGCCAGAAAGGCGTACCCTCGCTCAACACCTTCCTCGTCTTTGTGTCGTCGATAACGGTACCTTCGGGATTTACGACGGACAATCTTCCCGTCGGCATTACCTTCTTTGGGCGCCCATATAGCGAGCCCGAGCTGCTCAAGCTGGGTTATGCCTATGAGCAGGCGACGCATCATCGCGTACCGCCCAAGACGACACCGGCCTTGGTGAAGGCCGCAACGCAGTGAACACGAACAGAACCGCGTTGCCGTGATTGCCGACACGCCAAGGGGCGGGCGATGGCGATTGGATGCATACCGGCAGTGAGTTGAACATTGCCATCCGCATGGCAATATCGGTGCATGGTACCGCTTTCCGTTCTCGACCTTTCCCCGATCGTCCAGGGTGGCGACGCAGCAGCAGCGCTGCGAAATACGGTGGACCTGGCGCGTCATGCTGAGGAGTGGGGCTACCGCAGGTACTGGCTCGCCGAACATCACAACATGCCTGGCATCGCTAGCGCGGCCACCTCTATCGTTATTGGCCATGTCGCGGGCGCAACAAGCACCATCCGGGTGGGTGCGGGCGGCATCATGCTGCCAAACCATTCGCCCCTGATAATCGCCGAACAGTTTGGAACCCTCGCGACTCTCTATCCCGGCCGCATTGATCTAGGCGTCGGCCGCGCGCCGGGCACCGATCAACGCACCATGCGCGCCCTGCGCAGGAATATCACAGGCGACCAAGATGCATTTCCCCAGGATGTCCTGGAGCTGATTGCCTACCTTGGTCCGCTTTCACCGGATCAACCTGTGCGCGCCGTTCCGGGCACCGGATCAGAAGTACCGGTTTGGATTCTGGGTTCGAGCCTTTATGGCGCCCAACTCGCCGCTGCTCTGGGTCTTCCCTACGCCTTCGCATCCCATTTCGCGCCGGAACAGCTTGAACCCGCTATCGCAGTCTATCGGGAGCGCTTCCGCCCTTCGGCGCATTTGTCGAAGCCCCACGTAATGCTTGGGATCAGCGTCTTCGCAGCTGAAACCGACGCCGAGGCGAGGAGGCTGTTCACTTCGCAGCAGCAGGCCGTCATCAACCTCCGCTCCGGTCGGCCGGGTCAGCTGCCGCCGCCGATCCATAACATCGCGGCAATTCTCGACGACCGCGGCAGGGCAATACTGGACTCCGTTCTCGCCTGCGCCGTGGTCGGCTCGCCGGCGACCGTTAGGCATGGTCTGAACGATTTTCTCGCTCGCCACAGACCAGACGAACTTATCGTTACGGCACAGATATTCGATCATGCCGCAAGGCTCAGATCCTTCAACATCCTGAGCGAGATCTCGTGCGAGGGCTAACCATAGTGGACTGAAAATGCGGCTCGGGATCGCCCACGGCGGTCGTTCAGGCGGTGGCTATTTGGCGGGCCTAAAGTTCTCGAAGGGCCTGTTCGCTGGAGTCAATATACCGGTCACGTTGAAGCGAGCCGAAGCGTCCATAGGGGTACTCATCCGGGACAGGCGCGCTAACC
>DASQIQ010000262.1:0-2326 GCA_035631495.1 Micropepsaceae bacterium | reverse complement strand
GACCCTGTTTTTCCCGCGGAAAGGAACCAACATGTCCATGCAGCGGCAGTTGCCCGACGAGGCAGGCCATGCCGACCCTTGGCCGTGTGCTGCGCGGAGTGCGGACAGATTATGAGAATTACGACGGCGACGCCCAGATCACGCTTGGCGAGAAGCAAAGCGTCGCGGTACCAGATCAGCCCATTCAGGAGGCCGGCTTTGCGCAAGCCGTCCCTGCGATTCGCGAAATACCTTGGCGACGGCCCTGGTTTTCCTGCGCTTTCGAGCATATATCGACTTCAGTTTGAATGATGACTTTTCAAATGACGTTTCGCCCGCTTGGCGCGTGCTTCGCTTGAGGGCGTCTGCGTGCTGCGAAAGGCGGCGACATGACTGGCAGAGCCATCGAGCTTGACGGGCATCGCGGCATGATGGCCCAGAAGGCGACCGACCTGCGGCGGCTGCTCGCCGGAGTCGAGGCCGACGAAAGGGCGCTGCGGCTTCGCCAGGAAGAACTGGAAGCCCACCTGCTGGCCGCGCCTGCAGCGAATTGGAGCGACGCCGCCGAGAAGGTGCGCTACCTGCTCAGGCTCTTCGCCGCCACGTCGGCCGGGCAGGACCCGCGCCGGCAGACGCTGATCGCAGACGTGCTCGACGACTTCGCGCGCCTCTCCGCCATGGCCACCGAGGAAACTTCGCCAAAGTAGAATCGGAGCCCCGCGGCGCCGATAAGGGCGTACATGCCGCGAGGGCCGCCGCAAAACGCACGAAGACCACACAATGGCTTTGAACTTTCCAAATCGCATGCGCTTCTACGAAACCGCCCGCTGCGCCGTGCGATTCTGGGGACATGACGGCGCCATGGAAAGTTCGTTTTTCGTGGCCGCCGACTTGCTCAAACAACTTCAACCGGCGATGTGGTTCAACGAGAACAGCGTTCGATCTCAATCGCGAGGTGATCCAGTCGGCCGGAAGCAAAGCCTACGCGCGCGCCCGCAAGTCCTCATACCACCTGGTCGCCGCCGACTTTTAAACCGGGCCGTGGCCGGCGGATGGCGCCGTTGCATCCGCGGGTTCGACGGGCCGGCCGTTCCGATGTCGAGGCAATCCGAGAAGCTCGACGGCCGTTGCAACGCGCGCCATGGCGCAGAAGGAACCCGATGACCATCAATTCCTACATGAATTATGCGTTTTGCGCGCTGGCCGTCGTTGCCCTCGTTAGCATAGGGGTCGCTGTCATGGTCTCCCATTGATGCTAGTCGGATATTGACGACGCTCGAAGCATTCGGGTGCGCGTGAGTGATGTCTTCACCGAAACGCCGCCGTAAGGCGAGGCAGCCCAACGAGGACAGCTTCTGCTGTGAGGGGTCAGTGACCACGCCGGCCATGTATAGGCGATACGCCCAACAGTGCCTACAGGCGATGGAAACGGTGACGGAGCCGGGGGGCAAAGCTGTTTTCTTCGCGACGGCGCAGATGTGGAACGACCTTGCCGATCAGGCCGAACGCAATGAGCATCGCTCGAATGAAATTAGGACACCCTCGCCGTCGAATTAGGACACTCTGGGAAATCGGCCCTTAAAACAGGACAGTACCCGAGAGCGCATTGGCGAAGCAGCATGTGCAGCGGGCACAAGAGATTGTTGCCCGAAGGCGGCCCCGTTCCATTGATCGAGTGACCAATATTGTACAGACGGTCTGAAACATAGAGCGTATGATTTGTCCATCATCGGGCTTCGAATCGCAGGCACCGGTGGCAGAGAGACCGATAGCGCTCTCCCCTGCAAGCGTCGGAGCCGATAATGTGGACCACGATATTTGGCATAACGTTAACCGTAGCAATTTGTCTCGACGTGGCGGCATTCACCGTGGCGGTTTCGTGATTTTGTGGTGACTCGGGACCCTCGAAGCGCTCTTGAGGCGGCCGCCTATCGCGAGGCCGGCCACGCCGTCATCGGACGCGTTCTCCGACTGACGTGCGGCCCTGTGACGATTAAGCCTGACAGCGATCCCATCGGGCACGTAATCATCCGTGACCCGTGGCAGACCATCCAGGATTGGGAAGACCGGCAACACTTCCGCGATCCCGCTTCCGCCTTTCGAGGAACCATCATTGCGCGCATGGCGGGGCGCGAGGCAGAGCTTGAAATTTTCGGCACTCAAGGTGACGAGGGCGACTACCACGACGACGAGATGCAGATCGCGCTGTTACTGCAGGATGCTGAACCGTGGGGCGATCCGGATCGCTTCAAAACGAGACTGCGGGGAAAGACACGAGGGCTCGTGCGGCGCCACCGGCAAAGCATTGAGCGGATCGCCCATGCGTTTCTTAGCAGAAGCGTGCTGA
>DASQIQ010000261.1:0-10761 GCA_035631495.1 Micropepsaceae bacterium | reverse complement strand
CCGGCTCTCCTCGGAAGATTGCTAAAGCTTCGACAACTTCAGCTTCCCCGACCTGGGCCGGATGGACAACCTATTGAAAGCTCACATCTAGCGCCCGGCCAGTGGGGACTCCGCGGGGGAGGGCAAATAGGGCCGCAGGCGTTCCTCGAGCGCATGGAACGGGTAATTGATCAGTTGGTTGGGTACTTCATCCATGAGGAGAGAGCACAGTTTCGCCGTTGCAAGCTGGTGGAATTCGCCGATGGAGCGTCTTGGCCCGACAATGACCAAGCGCTGGAAGGCGCCCTGGTAATAAGCAGCTTCCAGTGTCCTCACCAGCCTTTGCACGAACCGGTGCTTCTCCAATTTGCGTAGATCGTCGGGTGACTCATAGCCGTGGCGAACGCCGCTACGGGTCGAACTGAAACTACGCCCAGCCTTGTCGGTCACCAGTTCCCTGACGTGCGGGCGCAGCCTCGACTGCCATTCGTCCAGATGATGAAGTCGCCCATCGGTTCCGAACTCGAAAAATCGGGCATTAGCGCTGTCGAACACCACGATCAGCAAGTCTAATTGTCTTATGGTCATGGGGCGCTCCTCGCGGAAGAAAACCCGCGCCCAGCCCAGTGGTTCCTCTTGAGATCAAGGACCTATCCATGACCGAGTTCCGCGGTTTCTCGTCTTCGTTCTTTTCGTTTTTCAAGGAGCTCAAGGCCAACAACGAGCGAGCCTGGTTCCAAGCCAATAAGGAGCGATTTCGCGGCACGGTCCAGGCTCAGATGTCGGACTTCATCGCCGCGATGGCGCCCGAACTGAAGAAAATCTCCAAGGAGTTCGTCGCCGATCCGCGCCCCAATGGCGGCTCCATGTTTCGGATTCACCGCGACGTGCGCTTTGCCCGCGACAAACGTCCGTACAAAGAGCATGCCGCAAGCCAGTTCCGCCATCGCTTGGCGCGCGACGTGCATGCACCGGGATTCTACGTCCATCTGGCGCCGGGCGAGGTCTTCGTCGGCGGCGGTTTGTGGATGCCAGACTCGGACGCGCTGTCGCGCATACGCGGCGCCATTGCCGCCAAGCCGGACCTCTGGAAGAAATCCGTCTCGGCCGAAGCGTTCATGGCGCATTTCGGCGGGCTCGAGGGGGAAAGCCTTACGCGCCCGCCGCGCGGCTTCGACGCGGCTCACCCCCTGATCGCCGATTTAAAACGCAAGAGTTTCGTGGTGACGCGCATGTCATCGGAACGCGCCGCCCGAGCACCCGCTTTCCTCGCCGAGGCCGCGGAAACTTTCCGAAAACTCGGTCCCTTGATGCGCTTCCTCTGCGCCGCGCTCGACGTTCCCTACTAAGTACGGCAGTCGTACTGCCGCACTTGGTCATTCCCCGGCGCGACCCGATCCAGATCCTGCCCGACGCGGTTGATCAGCGCGATCGACTGCTCGAATTGCAGGGCCTCGGTGTCTCCTTTAGCGGCTTCGGCTTGCGTAATGAGCAACCGGTGCTGAGCAGAGTAGACCGATGCCCGAAGCTGGCGGCCGTTCGGTTCGGCGATATTGATCTGCCCGCCGGGCTTTCCGATTCCGATTTCGACAAAGGCGCGGGTATTAACCTGACCCTTTTTGCTCAGCTCTCCTATGGCGTCCATGACGGGTTGCTGGTCGGAATAAGGCCCGTTGGGGAAGTCGACGACGGTGACGGAATATCGGTTTCCTCCCTTGGCGACGAAATACTCCTTCGCGGGAAGGTCTTTCCCAGCGGCTACCGTAAAGCGAACGTCCCTGGCCTGCGGTTGACCGGGAAAGATGATGGCGAATCCGGCTTGGCAATTGGCGTAAATCGGTGAGGCTTCTTCGGCAATGTCGGCTGCCGTGAGCGGCTGAATTTCGACTTTGCGGAAATAGATCACGCCCGAGGCATGTTGCAGGGCGATGCGGCCGCGCGCGTGCTTGGTGTCGGAAGCGCTCGCGGTACGCTCTCCATTAATCGAAACATTCAGCTGCGGGCCTTTCGCTTCGATTTCGATGACGTTCCATCTGTAGGTCGTCTGCGGCACGGGGTTTACTTTGGCGACGCCAACGATCGCTCCCGTTGCGTTGTCCTTATTGGGGTTCTCGTCGAAAATATTGATTTCGTAGCAAGACTGGGCGCTCGGACGTTGTGGATCATCGCAGCGGATGAAGATGCCGCTATTGGTGCCCTCATCGGCGTAGAATTCAGCCCGGAGCTTGAAGTCGGAATAGGGTTCTTTCGTCACCAGGAACCCATTGCCGCGATCCGAGACGATGGAGCGTTCGGCGAGGCGCCAGCTGGCGTTGCCGGCCTGATCAAAATTCTTGATGTCGCGGCCGTCGGTGAGCGTCACCATTTTGCTTGGCGGTCCCGCTTGCGCCGCCGCTTGTCCCGCTTGTCCCGCCGCTTCGTGCGACAGACCGAGCACGCCCAACCCGGCAAATAGCAATCCCATAGCGATGGTGGACCCGCGATACATGGTGATCTCCCTCCTCGATTGTCGGCGTTTTGAATGATTGCCCGCGCCGGCAATTTTGCGCCGATGGGCATCGGGTTGCAACACGCGGCGCAGGCACGTTTGGCCGTTTTTGCTCCTCCAAGGCGGAGCGCACCCAACCCTCGGAATTTCGTGATCGCCCCCTAACAGGGCGTTCATCTTGGGTTCAGGGGCGAGCTGTCAAATTCCACCGCGAATGGGCGGGGTGAGAAAGAGGAAGACATGAAACGCTTGACCAAGTCCCTGCTTGCCGCCCTCGCTCTGGCCGGAGCAGCCACAGCGCTTTCGGGGCCTGCGAGCGCGGCCGGCGTGTATTTTGGGTATGGCAGCGGTCCCTCATACGGGGGTTATTACAGCTCCGGCCCCGGTTACGATCCGTATTATGACCCCTATGCCGGCTACGCCGACCCTTACTATGGCGGTTATGCGGACCCCTATGCGTGCGACTATTACGATCCGCCCTGGGGCTATCCGCCGGACTACTGCCTGTATCAGACCTGGAATGAGCCGGTCTATTACGGCGGCCTCTGGTATAGCGGCCCGATCTATTACCGCAATTACCTCGGCGCGAACTGGTTCTGGCTGAATGGCGGCTGGCGCCGCGACGAATGGCGCGGGGCCCGTCCGGGCCGGATCGACTGGGACCGCAACATGCGTTGGAGCGGGCCGGTGCGCCATCGCGATTTCGCGGGCCGCGACAATTGGAATGGCGGCAACCGGAACGGCGGCGAGAGATTTGGAGGCGGCGAGCGCTTCGGCGGCCAGAACTTCGGCTTCCGGCAAAATGGCGGCCAAAATGGCGGACGCTTCGGCGGACGCGACTTCGGCGGCCAGAACTCTGCCCCGCAGCAGGGTGGTGGACAGGGTGGCGGACGCTTCGGTGGGCGCGACTTCGGCGGCCAGAATGTTGCCCCGCAACAGGGTGGTGGCCAGGGTGGCGGGCGCTTCGGTGGACGCCAGTTCGGTGGCCAGAACTTTGCTCCGCCGCAGACTGGCGGAGCCCAGGAGGGACGCTTGGGTGCCCGCGACTTCGGCGGTCAGAATGTCGCGCCGGCACTCCAGGGCGGCGGCCCTCGAGCCGAGGGTGGTGGTCGCTTCGGTGGTCAGGGCTTTGCCCGTCCGCAAGGTGGTGGTGGGTCCGGCAACAATCATGACGGCCGCGGAAACCGCGGCCGGCAAGGTTGACAGGTAGGATAAGCGGAAAGCACCAAAAATTGAGGTAAGCCATTGAAAAAGCTTAGGAACATCGATGTCGTCTCGGCGTTTACTTAGGGTATGGGCCGGCGCGTAAGCGCCGGTCCCTGGATCAGCTAGGAGGGGCTGAAGCAGGAGGCAAAAATGAGAACCATCCTAAAAGCGGGCCTCGGTGCCCTGGCTTTGGCATCGCTTGGAGTGATCGCAGCGGCCCCGGCCAATGCCGCTTCGTCTTTTGGATTCTCCTTCGGGACAGGGCCGGTCTATGGCGGGTACTACGACCCCTATTATGACAGTCCGTGTTATCGCCCCTATCCGTACCGTCCCTATTATTGCGACCGTACCTACGCGCCGGGTTTCGTTTATAGCTATGGCTATGCTCCCCGGCCGTATTATGGCGGCTACTACGGATACCGGTTCGGCGACCGGTATTGGGACCGTGATCGGGATAGACGTCGCTAATAAAGCGACATCAGAGTGACAAGCGGCGCGGAGGGCAAACTCCGCGCCGCTTTTTCTTGAATTCTCGAGCAGAGTTGACGGGGGCGGGTCGGATACCGAGACTGCACGCCCTTCTAGTGTGGCGAATCCGAAATTCGCAAGTGCTCGGGCACCGCTCCGGGCGAATTTCGGATTCAGAGCCACACTAGCAATTTATCGAATCTCGTGTGGTTTTCGGATTTGAAGTTCCTAAACGTGGATGCCATGGAAATCTTAGGAACTTCAAATCCACCACACTAGCAAGCGGAGAAAGCCGTGCTCGAAAGCTCGTCCGCGAGTCCCAATGATCTGCAGTCTTATTGGCTTCCCTTCACGCCCAATCGTTCGTTCAAGGAGCGCCCTCGGCTGCTCGTGCGCGGCGAGGGCATGTATTATTGGGACAAAGACGGACGCAAAATCCTAGACGGCATTTCGGGCCTTTGGTGCGTGAACGCCGGCCACGCGCGCAAACCCATCGTGGCCGCAATCCAGGCCCAGGCGGCCGAGCTCGATTACGCGCCGTCGTTTCACTTCGCCCATCCCAAGGTGCTCGCCCTTGCCGCGCGCCTTGCCGCGCTCGCGCCCAAGGGGCTGGAGAACGTCTTCTTCTGCAATTCCGGCTCGGAAGCCGTGGACACGGCGATGAAGATCGCGCGCGGCTATTTTAACCATAAAGGCGAGAGCGGACGGTTCCGTTTCGTCAGCCGCGCGCGCTCCTATCATGGCGTCAATTTCGGCGGCATGTCGCTGGGGGGCCTCCCCAACAATCAGAAAGGCTTCGGCCCGCTTCTTCCGGGTACGGATTATCGCTTGCCGCTCCCCTATGATCCCAAGCGCGACCGCTTCACCAAGGGCGATCCCGCGGGCGGCACAGAATACGCCGACGCGCTCGAATCCATCTGCGCCGAGGTGGGCGGCGAGTCCATCGCGGCGGTGATTGTCGAGCCGATGACGGGATCGGGCGGAGTTTATGCCTCGCCCCAGGCCTATCTGCGGCGCTTGCGCGAAATCTGCGATTCCCACGGCATCCTGCTCATCTTCGATGAGGTCATCACCGGTTTCGGCCGCCTCGGCTATGGCTTTGCCGCTGAGCGTTACGGCGTCATCCCGGACATGATCACTTTCGCCAAGGGCATCACCAATGGCGCGGTGCCGATGGGCGGAGTCCTGGTCAGGAAAGATATCTACGAGGCGTTTCAGCCCGACGCGGACTACGCCATCGATATTTTCCACGGCTACACCTATACCGGCCATCCGCTCGCCGCGGCGGCAGGCATCGCCACGCTCGACCTCTATCGCGACGAGGGAGTGTTCGAGCGTGCCCGCGCGCTGGAACCGAAATTCCACGATGCGGTCCACACGCTGAAGGGCGCGCCTCATGTGCTGGACATCAGAAGCGTCGGCCTTGCCGCCGCCATCGAGATGGAAGGCATCCCCGATGCGCCCGGAAAGCGCGGCTATCAGGCGCTGCAAGCTGCGTTTTTCGACCAGAGCCTGGTGGTGCGCATCAGCGGCGACACCATCGTGCTGATTCCCGCTTTGATCGCGAGCGAGAGCGAGATTGGCCGCATGGTCGATGCCGTCCGCGCGGTGCTCGGCACGATAGATTGATACGGCCATGAAAATCGGTGTGCCGAAGGAGATCAAGGACAACGAATATCGCGTCGGCATGATTCCGGCGGCGGTGCGCGAGCTGACCTCACGCGGACACAAGGTCTTCGTCGAGACCAAGGCGGCCGATGCCATCGATCTTTCCGACGAAATCTACGCCAGGGCCGGCGCCACGATTCTTGGGAGCGCCGACGAGGTCTTCGCCCAGGCCGACATGATCGTGAAAGTGAAGGAGCCGCAAGCGAGCGAGATCAAACGGCTCAAGGCAAGCCAGACGCTTTTCACCTATCTGCATCTCGCGCCCGATCCCGAACAGACCAAGGGGCTCCTGAACGCCGGCATCATCGGCATCGCCTACGAGACGGTGACGGATGCGCGTGGTGGCCTGCCGCTGTTGGCGCCGATGAGCGAGGTGGCCGGGCGCATGTCGATTCAAGCCGGCGCGCGCTGTCTCGAGATGGAAGCGGGCGGACGCGGGCAATTGCTGGGCGGCGTGCCCGGCGTTCCGGCCGCGCGCGTCGTGGTCCTGGGCGGCGGCGTGGTGGGGACGAATGCCGCTCGCATGGCGATGGGGTTGGAAGCCCATGTCACCGTGCTCGATGTCTCGCTGCCGCGGCTCTATGAGCTGGACCTGCAATTCGGCGCCATGCTGAACACGATTTATTCCACCATCGATACGATCGAGGAACATGTGCTCGGGGCCGATCTGGTGGTGGGCGCGGTGCTGCTTCCGGGCGCAGCAGCTCCCAAGCTCATCACCGAAGCCATGGTCAAAGCCATGAAGAAGGGCTCGGTGCTCGTCGATGTCGCCATCGATCAGGGCGGCTGTTCGGAAACCTCCCATCCGACGACCCACGCGAACCCGACCTACAGGCTGCATGACGTAGTACATTATTGCGTGGCCAATATGCCGGGCGCAGTGGCGCGCACCTCCACCTTCGCGCTCAACAATGCGACTCTTCCCTTCATTGTCGCGCTTGCCGATCAGGGCCCGGAGAAAGCCATGGCGCAGAATCCCCATCTGCGCGCCGGCCTCAACGTCTACAAGGGTACGCTGACCTATAAAGCGGTCGCCGAGGCGCAAAAACTTCCCTTCAAGCGCGCCGAAGAGGTGCTGGGCCTCTCTTATTGATGGCGCGCCTCCCTGTCATGGACGGCATCTCCGTCGATGAGGAGGAGTTGTCCGAAAGCTTCGTGCTGGCGTCGGGTCCCGGCGGGCAGAACGTCAACAAGGTTTCCTCCGCGGTGCAGCTACGCTTCGACGTGGCGCGCTCGCCATCCCTGCCGGGCGATGTGCGTGACCGGCTGATGGCGTTGGCCGGTAGCCGTCTGACCAAGGACGGCGTTCTGATCATCCTCGCGCGCAACCACCGCACCCAGGAGCGCAACCGGGCCGAGGCGAGGGAGCGTCTGTTCGATCTCATCCGGCGCGCCGCGACGCCGCCAAAGCCCCGCCGTCCGACCAAACCGACTTTTGCCAGCAAGCGGCGTCGTCTGGACGACAAGACGATGCGGGCAAAACTCAAGCGCAGCCGCTCGAAAGTACAGGACGACTGATCCTCATCGGGCCGATTTTCCACCATGGTTAACGTTCCGGAAACGCTGCTCTGACAGGATGTCGGCGAGAAACGGGCACGGGGCCGCCCACAGCGTGACGGATATTCCCATGAATATTTCTATGGCAACCATCGCGGACATCTTCGCCTGGACGGTGCGTATGTTCTTCCAGCTCGACATGATTGTTGTCGGCATGGCCGCGGCGATCCTGCTGCATTTCGTGCTGCAGTTTAGAATCGCGCGCGCACGTCGCCTCCAGATCCGCGAGCTTGAAGAGGATATGGAGGACCTGCGGGCGGTGGACAGCGCCATACGGAGCGCGCTCGAGGACACCAAACGGAAGGTCGCCGAAGTGGCCTTTGCCATCGCCCAAAAAAGCGATGCGCAGGAACGAAGAATGGCAGGTGAGCTGCAAATCCTCGAAAGCCTGGTCCGGGGCCTGGCTTCGAATATGGAGCAAAACGCGGAGCAAGCGCTTTTGCCTCGCCTCGCCGGACCCAATGCGGCAGAGCAGCCCGAGGTGGCGATGCTGGAGATCATCCGCTGCGCGCTCGAAGGAAACCGCGTCGACCTTTATCTGCAACCCGTCGTCAGCCTGCCGCAGCGCAAATTGCGCTTCTACGAGGCGCTGTCGCGGCTGCGCTCCGAAGACGGCTCCATCATCATGCCGGCGCAATATATCCGGATCGCCGCGCCCGCCGGCCTGATGTCGGTGGTCGACAATCTGCTGTTGTTCCGCTGCGTGCAGGTGGTGCGGCGCTTGACGCAAAGACACCGCGACGTCGGCGTGTTCTGCAATATTTCCGGCCACACGCTCACCGATACCGAATTCTTCCCGCAATTCCTCGACTTCATGCATCACCATCGCGATCTTGCGGGGCAGATCATTTTCGAATTCTCCCAAGACTGCGTGCTGGCAGCCAGCGCGCCCGAAGAGGCCAATCTGCGCTACCTCGCCAATCTCGGTTTCCGCCTTTCGATGGATCAAGTGACCAAGCTCGATCTCGATTTCGCGAAGCTCAAGCGGCTCGGATTCCAATTCCTGAAGGTGCGCGCCACGACGTTGATTTCGGGCATGAAGGATGCGGGCGCCGCCGTCGCCGCCGAAGACCTCAAGAATCTGCTTTCGCGCAATGGCATCAGCCTGATCGCCGAACGCGTCGAGGACGAAAAGACGGTCGTGCAGCTTCTCGACTACAACGTCGATTTCGGACAGGGCTATCTGTTCGGCGAGCCGCGGGCCATTCGCGAAATCGCCGAAGCCAACGACCCGCGCGCGGCCCCGATACCTCCCACCGCCAAGGTCCTTCCCGAAGGTCTCGCGCGCCGCCTCGCCGGCTAGTTCCCTATCCGGACCCGAGAGCTGCGCGTTGACCAAACGCCGCGGCTGGGGCAAGCCGTCCCTATGGCCGATTCATCCCCTCCGCCGATCCTTCGCGGGCTCTCCGATATCGCAGGCGATTACGACGCCGCCATCTGCGACGTCTGGGGTGTGCTGCACAATGGAAGGGAAGCCTTTCTGCCCGCCGCCGATGCCATGCGCCGCTTTCGCAAGACGCGCGGTCCGGTGGTTCTTCTCTCCAACGCGCCGCGCCTGGCGGATGGCGTGGAAGGATTGTTCGACCGCGTCGGCCTGCCGCGCGATTTCTATGATGGGATCATGACGTCGGGCTTGGCCGCGCGCGAGGACCTCGTGCGCCGCACCGAACACAGCGGAACCTTGAAGCTGTTCTATCTCGGGCCGCCGCGCGACAATCCTTTGTTCGAGGGTCTCGACATCCGCCTGACAAGTCCCGAAGAGGCGGAAGTCGTGCTCTGCACCGGCTTCTATGACGATGAAACCGAGACGCCGCAGGATTACCGCGCCATGCTCGAACGTTTCAAAGCGCGTGCCCTGCCGTTCTTATGCGCCAATCCGGATATTGTCGTGCAGCGCGGAGACAAGCTCATCTATTGCGCGGGCGCCATCGCGCGGCTCTACGAAACGCTTGGCGGTGAAACCGTCTATTACGGCAAGCCCTATCCGGCGGTGTTCGAAAAATCGCTCGAAAAGCTGCGCACAGTCGCAGAGGCCGCTCGCCCGCTCGTCATTGGCGATGGCATCGAAACCGATATCGCGGGCGCGGGCCGGATGGGCCTCGATGCCTTGTTCATCGCGGGCGGTATTCACGCTGGCGAATTGCGCGCGCGGCCCGACGCGCTCGGCGAGATTCTCGCCAAGACCGGTGCGGCGGCCATAGGCGCCATGGCGGCGCTCGAATGGTAAGGCTTGCCCGCTTCAGCCACGCCCGATAAGAGAAAACCGAGGCGCCAAAGGAATGGCTATGACGGCTCTGGTGAGTCATTACATCGAGGATCTGACGGTCGGGCAGTCGGCGACCTATACCCGCACCGTCACCGAGAGCGATATCCAGCAATTCGGCGCGGTTTCCGGCGATCTCAATCCGCTGCATTTCGACGAGGACTACGCCAAGACGACCATCTTCAGGGGCCGCATCGCGCATGGCATGTTGTCCTTGAGCTATCTCTCCACAGTTCTGGGAACCCAGCTTCCCGGTGCGGGCTCGATCTTCCTGAGTGCCAGCGTTCGCTTCAAAGCACCGGTCAGGATCGGCGACACGGTGAATGCGACCTGTACCGTGCGTGAGATCAACAGCGAAAAGGGACGCGTCACATTCGACACCATTTGCAAGGTGGGCGATGTCGCCGTCATCGAAGGCGAGGCGATGGTGAAAGTGCCGTCGCGCGCACGAGTCTAGAGACCGGGCGAAACCGCCGATGCGGATTCTGCGTCATTATCGCGATCCTCCGCCCGAGGCGAAGGGCGCCGTCGTCGCGCTGGGCAATTTCGACGGCGTGCATCGCGGACATCAGGCGCTCATCGCCGAAGCGGGACGCATCGCCAAACAAACCGCTCGCCCGCTCGCCGCGATGGTCTTCGAACCCTATCCGCGCGAATTCTTTCGGCCCCACGACGAGCCGTTCCGCTTGACGCCGTTTCGCGCCAAGGCGCGGCTGCTCTCCGAACGCGGCGTCGAATTCCTGATTGTACTCGGTTTCGATGCGGAGATGGCGGGCAGACTGGCGCCGGATTTCGTCATCGACGTGCTGGTGCGGGAACTTGAGGCATCCCACGTTGTCGTGGGCGAGGATTTCCGTTTCGGCAAGGGGCGTGGCGGCGACGTGACGGTGCTCGGTTACATGGGCGAAATGGAAGGCTTCGGCGTCACGGTGTTCAGCGCCGTCGCGGAAGGCGGCGAGAAGATTTCCTCGTCCAAGGTTCGCGCCGCGCTGAAGGCGGGACGTCCCGAGGACGCCGCGCGTCTGTTGGGGCATTGGTGGAGCATCGAGGCCCATGTCGCATCGGGCGACAGGCGCGGCCGGACGCTCGGCTTCCCGACCGCCAATCTGAAGCTCGAACACACGCTGCAGCC
>DASQIQ010000260.1:0-3476 GCA_035631495.1 Micropepsaceae bacterium | reverse complement strand
ACAGCAGCAGCGTAATCATGTCGGCATAGGTCATAAGCCAGTCGTCGGCTTGACTCGGATTCTCCCGCTTTGCTTGCCAGCGATGTCTCAAGTGCCGGCGACTTTCAGGTGCCACGGCTGCACGACCGGCTTGGTGTCGATTTTGATGTGTTCGAGATAGTTATGGTTCTCCACCTGCAGGAAACTGTTCAGGCGGTCTTGGATATAGGTTGGCGACTTCTTGCTCACCAACATCACCATACCTTCGGTAATCAGCTGGTTGCGAAAGCGACGTTTCGTGGCGACCTGCCGGAGCTGCGCCATGGCGGGCATGTAAAGCATGCGCGCCGACACGACACCGTAAAGGGTAGAGAGGAAAGACACCGAAAGGCTGGAGCCGATGCTGGAAACATTTTCATTCAGGCTGGAGAGCATTGCCACCATGCCGACCAGGGTGCCTATCATGCCAAAGGCGGGCGCGTGGCTCGTCATGCTTTGGAGCACATCGACCGGAACGCAGTCGCGTTCGTAACAGGCGTCGGGTGCGGTTTCCATCATGGCGCGCACATCCTCGGGGGTATATCCGGTGATGACCATGGTGAGGCCGTATTTTACGAAGGGATCGATGATGCCGCCGTTTATGGCGAGGCTGGCTTCAATGCGACGCATGCCTTTTTCCTTGACCATATGGGCCCAGGAAATGATCTCAATCATGTCTTGCGGAAGATTGTCCGGCGGCGCGTTGGTCGGCTTCTTGAGCATTGTGACGATGGCGTTAAGGGCCTTGTGGACATCGTCGCGATCAAAACTCATGAAAGCGACCCCGATCACGCCGCCTCCGACGATCACCAAGCCCTCAATACTGAAGAAAGCCAAAAAGCTGTGCGTACTTAGCGCGATGGCGCCCAATATGAACAGAAAGCCGAAAGCCACTCCCAGCACCGGCGCGTGAGCGTAAGATCCAACAGAACGTTGCAAAAATTTCCGCATGGGATTCCCTCGCACATCAAATGACGCGCCCGCGAGAAACGCATTTCTGGCCCTCGCAATAGGCATGCCATGTCAGTGTGTCCTTAAGGCGCTGATTTGATTTGCTTTTATTCTTTACGCAGGCGCCGAAAACGCGTGTGGTCGGGCTCGTAGGAAAATATGGCAGGGCGTGCGGCCAAATCTGCCGGGATATGCAAGGCGAATTTTCAATTCAAACGGCTCGATAATCCTGCAAACCCACTCCCGAAAGGGATCTACGTCGAGGGTTGCAACACCGGTTTGGGGGCGAAGCGGCGCGCGGAGACGGCTCCGACCAAACTCACCGCCGCAGCGGCGGACAACCATAATGCGGGCGAGGCGCGATTGTCCGTCATGCTGATCAACGCCGTGACGATGAATGGCGTGAAGGTACCGAAAATGCCGTTGGCAAAACTCAAAATGATCGCGTAACCCGAGCTTCTGACCTTGGCCGGCATGAGCTCCACAACGAACGGCACGAGCGCTCCGGCATACATGGCGTAAAGGATAGCCAGCCAGAATTCGACGACGAGCAGACGCGAAAAGCTGGGCGCCGCGACAAGCCAGGACATCGCGGGATACGCCGTCGCAAGGATGAGGAGTGGCGCCCCGATCAACAGGGGCCAGCGGCCAACCCGGTCCGAGAGCGCGCCGAACACGGGCAGGAGAATGAAGCTCGCCGTTCCCACGCCAAGCGCGACGGTGAAATTTCCCAGCGGATCCAGGCGCAGCAGGTTTCCGTACAACGCCGTGTAGGTGTTTACGAAATAGAACATCGTCGTGTTGAGGATCGTCAGCAGCACGCCGATGAGCACGACCTGCCAGTGCTCAAGCAGAATACGCATGATTTCGCCGGTCGTGCGCGCATGCGTGCTCTTCTCGAAGACCTCCGTCTCCGGGAGCGACCGTCTGAGCCAGAACAGGATTGGGATGATCAGGCATCCAACCAGAAGCGGAATGCGCCAGCCATAGGCCTGCATTTGCTGCATGGTGAGCGTCGCCGTCAGCAGCACGCCGAGTCCGGTGGCGGCCATGACACCCAGTGCCTGACTCGATGCCTGCCACGCGCAATAGAAGCCGCGATTCTGGGGCGTCGCGATTTCCGCGAGATAGACATTCACACCGCCACCTTCCACGCCGAGCGAAAAACCCTGGATAAGCCGCCCAATGGTGATGATCAGCGGCCCCAGCAGGCCGATGGTGGCATAGGACGGCGTGACCGCCAGCGACACGGTCCCGACCGCCATCAAAGTGAGCGTGAGGATCAGCCCCTTGCGGCGGCCCTTACGGTCCATATAGGAGCCCAGGATCACCGCGCCGAAGGGGCGCGCCAGCGAAGCGACGCCATAGGTACCGAGCGCGACCATCAATCGCGTCAATTCATCGCCAGATGGGAAAAAAGCGAGCGCTATGTAATTCGCAAAATAGGCATAGACGAGAAAATCGTAGAGTTCGAGAAAATTGCCGCTTCCCGCGCGGACGACCGCACCGAATTTCTGTTTGCGTTGCGCGGGCGAGAGCATGGCTTACGCCATCGCGGTTTGCAGGCCGGCATGGGGCGAAACGCGCCGGGCGAGGATCGCAGCGGAAAGACTGATGGCCGCCGCAAGAGAGAGCCAGAGCGCGGGAGCTGCCTTGTTGCCCGTCGCTTCAATGAGAAGCGTGGAGACCGCCGGGGTGAAGCCGCCGAAGATCGCCGTCGCCGTGACGAAAGCCAGCGAGAAGGCGGCGGTGCGCACGCGCCGCGGCATCATCTCCGCCAGAAGCGGAATCATCGAACCATTATAGGTGCCGAAGATGAAGGAGAACCATAGCTCGACCGCGAGGAGCTTGCCGAATGTCGGCGCCACCACGAGCCACGACATCAACGGATAGGCCGTCACCAGGGCGACCATCGGAATGATGAAGAGAAGCGGCCGCCGTCCGATGCGATCGGAGATCGCGCCTCCGATGGGCAGCCAGATGAAATTGGAAAGACCGACGCACAGCGTGACGATCATGCTGGAGAGCGGGTCGAGATGCAGCGCCTGGCTGCCGAAGGTCGGCGTGTAAACGGTGATGAGATAGAACGTGGTCGTGGTCAGGATCGACATCATGATACCGACGCCGACCACGCGCCAATTCTCCGAGAGCAGGCGCAGCACTTCACTGGTCGTTTCCACCGGGCGCGAGGACAGGAAGGCCTCGGTCTCCTGCAGCGAACGGCGCAGCCAGAACACCACGGGGATGATGAGGCAGCCGATCAGCAGCGGCACGCGCCAACCCCAGGATGCCATCTGCTCGGGCAGCAGCACGGAAGTCAGCGCCACGCCCAGAGCGGCGGACAGCATCACCGCGACCTGTTGGCTGCCCGATTGCCAGGCGCAATAAAAGCCGCGATTTCCCGGCGTGGCGATCTCGGCGAGATAGACCGAGCAGCCGCCGATCTCCACGCCGGAGGAAAATCCCTGCACCAGGCGCCCGATCACGATGATGACAGGCGCGAGCGC
>DASQIQ010000259.1:0-6666 GCA_035631495.1 Micropepsaceae bacterium | reverse complement strand
ATGGCGGTGGCCGCATTGCTGTTCCTCGGTCAGACGCTGGTCGGCGCCGGTGTGGCGCATTACCGAGCCGATCCGAGCTCGTTCTATGGCATCGACTTGTCGTCGATCTTCCCGAGCAATCTGCTGCGTGCCTGGCATTTGCAGACGGCGATATTCTGGATAGCGACGTCATATGTCGCGGGCGCGCTTTTCGTCGCCGAACTTCTGGGTGGGAAGAGCCCGCGCGGGCAGGCCCTCGGCATCCACATCCTGTTCGCGGCAATTCTCTTGGTGGCCGGCGGAAGCCTGCTCGGCGAATGGGCAAGCCTTGTGGGCTGGCTGCCGAAAACCTGGTTCTGGCTCGGCGACCAGGGATGGGAATATCTCGAAATCGGACGCTTTTGGCAGTTCCTGCTCGCGGGCGGCCTCCTGTTCTGGTTCTTCCTTGTGTGGCGCGCGGTGGCGCCCGCGCGGCGCGACCCCGAAAAGCGCGGCTTCGCCCATTTCTTCCTCATCGCGGCATTCGCGATCCCGCTCTTCTATCTGCCGGCGCTCTTCTTCGGTTCACAGACCAACTATACCGTGGTCGATGCTTGGCGGTTCTGGATCATCCATCTGTGGGTGGAAGGCTTTTTCGAATTCTTCGTGACAGTCATCGTCGCCATCATCTTTTACGAGATGGGCCTGGTGAAGCGCATCTCCGCGCTGCGCACAATCTATCTGGACGCAATCCTGTATTTCGGCGGCGGCCTGATTGGAACCGGACATCACTGGTACTGGACGGGACAGACCGAACTCAACCTCGCCGTCTCGGCGGTCTTCTCCGCATTGGAAGTGGTTCCGCTCACTCTGATTACCCTGGATGCGTGGGACTTTGTGACGCTCACCCGGGGCGACGATGGAATCGTGCGGCGCCATCGCTGGACATTCTTTTTTCTGATGGCTGTGGGTTTCTGGAATTTCCTGGGTGCGGGCGTTTTCGGTTTCCTGATCAACACGCCGATCGTGAGCTACTACGAGATCGGGACCATCCTCACTCCCAATCACGGACATGCGGCCATGATGGGCGTGTTCGGAATGCTGGGGGTCGGGTTGATGATTTTCGTCTTGCGCGAGACCGTCTCCGAGACGGCTTGGGCGTCCCTTGAGAGATTGGTCGCCATCGCTTTCTGGGGCTTGAATATCGGCCTCGTAATGATGGTGGTGTTCAGCCTGTTTCCGGGCGGAATCATGCAAGTGTACGACGTGATCGAGAACGGATATTGGCACGCGCGAAGCCTCGCCTACACCGCCTCGCCGCTTGCACGCACGCTGGAGTGGATGCGGATGCCCGGCGATCTCGTGTTCATTTTCGCCGGTGCAACACCATTCGCGATCGCGGTCGTGCTGGGTTATCTGTCGCTCTGGGGAAGGCCGCGCGCAAAAACCATGCTGCCGGACTCCGCCTTACTTCCAGCGGGCAAAGTTTGAGTCTCAAAACAGAACATAGCCATGCGCGCCGGCCACGGCGCCGGCAATGGTGATCAGACTGGCCAGCAGCAATATCCAATGCACCCTTTGGGCAAGCCGGAAGGTCTTCTCTGGGGCGCTGCGTGCCCGTTGCGCGAAGCGGCGATGAAAAAACAGCGGTTCTGCGACGAAGAGCAGAAAGGTGAAAATCGCCCACACGCAAACCATCGCATGCATCCACCAATAGGACGGATCGGAAAACCGACCCCAAAGATGGAGCTTCCACAGCATGTAGAGACCGCTGAAACCGACAAGCAGTGTCATGGCGCGCGCGACCCAGGCGAAACGGCTTTCCACGGCTTCTAAGACGCGCACCCGCTCTTCCGAAGAAGAATATTTCGCGGGCAGAACAACGGCCGTCACCATGCCGACCCCGCCAATCCAGATCACGACGCCGAGAACGTGTAGAACGCGCACGATGGCCAGATCATCCATGATCAGCTCGACTTTCCGTCGGCGCTCGCCAGCGTCGATGAAGGCGGGTTCGCGAATACCCAAGACGAAGCCCGAACGCGAGCTTGCTTTTGTCCGCTTTGGGCGCACATGACAAGAAGAACAGAATGTGACACAGGCGCCTTCCAACTGATACGATCTATCTGGAATCATGACCACGCCATCAAACCCTTACGCCGATCCGCTGGACGCGGCGTTCGATTCGCCGTCGCCCGGGCCGGCGCGCGCGGCCGGGCTCGCGGCGCCCGCGCCCGCGTTCGGGCCGTCGCCGGCGGCCGACCCCGCCTATTTGCGCGGGCTGAACGCCGAGCAGCGCGAAGCCGTTCTGGCGCTCGATGGTCCCGTGCTGGTGCTGGCCGGCGCGGGCACCGGCAAGACGCGCGTGCTGACCACGCGGCTCGCCCATATCCTCGCCACCCGCCGCGCCTGGCCCAGCCAGATCCTGGCCGTGACCTTCACCAACAAAGCCGCGCGCGAAATGAAGGAGCGCATCGGCGCCCTCATCGGCGGCACCGTCGAAGGCATGCAATGGCTGGGCACGTTCCATTCCATCGGTGCGCGCATCCTGCGCCACCACGCCGAACTCGCCGGGCTGAAATCGAACTTTACCATCCTGGATCAGGACGATTCCCTGCGCCTGGTCAAACAGGTGATCGAGGCGGAGAACATCGATGAGAAGCGCTGGCCCGCGCGCACGCTCGCCATGTTCATCGACGGCTGGAAGAATCGCGGATTGTCGCCCGCCGATATTCCCGAAGGTGATTCCCAGGCCTTCGCGTTCGGCAAGGGGCGTGCGCTCTATGCGCTGTATCAGAAACGCCTGAAGACCCTCAACGCCGCCGATTTCGGCGACCTGCTCATGGAGCCGATCGCCATCCTGCGCGGCAATCGCGAGATCCTGGACGATTACCAGCACCGCTTCCGCTACATGCTGGTCGACGAATATCAAGACACCAATGTCGCGCAATATCTCTGGCTGCGGCTGCTTGCGGGCTCCAACAAGAATCTCTGCGTCGTCGGCGACGATGACCAATCGATCTATGCCTGGCGCGGCGCGGAGGTGGAGAACATCCTGCGCTTCGAACGCGATTTTCCCGGCGCCAAGGTGATCCGGCTGGAACGCAATTACCGTTCGACGGCGACGATCCTGGGCGCCGCATCCGGGCTCATTGCCGCCAATCGCGCGCGTCTGGGCAAGACGCTGTGGACCGAAACGCAAACCGGCGGCGACAAGGTGCGCGTGCAGGGCGTGTGGGACGCGGAAGAGGAAGCGCGCAACGTCGCCACGGAAGCGGAGAATCTGCGCAGCAAGGGGCATGCCCTGTCGCAGATGGCGGTGCTGGTGCGCGCCTCGTTCCAGATGCGCGAATTCGAAGACCGGTTTCTCGCGCTGGGTCTGCCCTATCGCGTGATCGGGGGCCCGCGCTTTTACGAGCGCGCGGAGATCCGCGACGCGCTCGCCTATTTGCGCGTGGTCGCGCAGGGCGATGACGATCTCGCCTTCGAGCGCATCATCAACAAGCCCAAGCGGGGCCTGGGCGATGCAACCATCCAGGCACTGCACAATCACGCGCGCAGCGCCAATGTCCCGCTCTTCGCCGCGGCGGCGGAGCTGGCCCACACCGATGAGCTGGCGCCAAAAGCGCGCGCCGCGCTCGGCCAGCTCACCGATACCTTCACGCGCTGGCAACAACAGGCGGACCACATCCCGCATCCCGAGCTTGCCGAGATGGTGCTCGACGAGTCCGGCTATACCGACATGCTCAAGGCGGACAAATCGCCGGAATCGGCAGGGCGGCTGGAAAATCTAAAAGAACTCGTGCGGTCGATGGAGAGCTTCGAATCGCTCACCGCCTTCCTCGAACATGTCTCGCTGGTGATGGAGTTGGAGCAGAACGAGGGCAATCACGACCGGCTGAACCTCATGACGCTGCACGCCGCCAAAGGCCTGGAATTCGAAACGGTGTTCCTGCCCGGCTGGGAGGAAGGCCTGTTCCCCTCGCAGCGCACGCTCGATGAAAAGGGCATGGCGGGTTTGGAGGAAGAACGCCGCCTCGCCTATGTCGGGCTGACGCGTGCCAAATCGCGGGTGTTCGTCAGCTTTGCCGCCAACCGGCGCGTGCATGGCCAATGGCAGAGCGCCCTGCCCTCGCGCTTCATCGGCGAATTGCCGGAAAGCCATGTCGACAATGTCGCGAGCGAAGGGTTCTACGGCAATTACGGCGGCAGCGGCTTCCGCGACAATCAATCCGGGTTTGGGCAATCCGGGTTTGGGCAATCCGGATTCGGCACGACGGCCCCATTCGACAGCGCCTATTCCAGCCCTGGTTGGCGCCGCGCCCAGGAAGCGCGCGCCCGCGCGGCTTCGCCCATCATCGAGGCACGGGCCAAAACCGTCACCACCTCCGATCCCGGTTCATCGGCCTATACGATCGGCGAACGCGTCTTCCATCAGAAATTCGGCTATGGCCGTATCGTCGCGGTGGAAGGCAACAAGCTGCTGGTCGATTTCGAGAAAGCCGGCTCCAAACGCGTCATGGACGGCTTCGTCGGCAAGGCATGATCTTGCGAAAAGCCATGCTTGCGCCGCAATTTCCGCGCATGGAATCGGCCCTCGATGGGAACTCTCTCCGGACGTATCATGTTGAACCGAATGCGCGCGGCTTACGCGCTTGTCCTTGCGATCATCTTGGCGAGTTGTGTATCGGTCCCAGAAGGCCGCCGCGCTGATGATACCCAATTCTTGCGCGCCCACGAACTGTTTGTAACGATACCGAACGTTACGGCTTGGAATGCCGTCGAGAACGCTGCCCTTTTGAGGGCGGGGATGCATGCCCAACGTCAAAGTCGCGAATTGACTGTCAATCTCTTGAACGGCACCAATCGGACATTCGAAAATTCCGAGGATTGCGACAAAATCAATGATACGAGTGAGTGTCGGCAATTTTTCCTTTATGCATATCTACCCAGCCGACATCTGTTTTTGGTGGCAGAGAAGTTTTATGAGGGCGGTGTCTATCTCCTGATCGACGACCGAGGCGGCAGCGTGACCGAAATCTCCGCTGAACCGCATTTTGGACCGGATGAACAACGATTTCTCGTCATTGACGATGATAGCTACGGGAGCGAGTGGGAGCTCCAGATCTGGCGCCGGATCGGAGATCATGCGGAACTCGAATGGCGGTGGATGTCCGGCGAAAAACAAGCGGCATACCCTGCTCACATAGATTTATTGCGATATGAGCCGAATGACATATTCCTGGAGATGCATACTGAATCCGATTTGGATCACCCGGAAAAGCGCTGGCACGCAAAGCTTCACCGCGCTACGAGCGGATGGGAACTTCAGATGGATTCACCCCGCTAAAGCGTGAAAGACCCGCTACAAATGTGTCATGGCCGTTGTAGTAGCTAGGTCCAAAATATGAACGCCTCGCCTCCCCTTTGGAAAGCCTGCGTGACTGTGCCCAAAGCGCTGTCGAGCGATGTCGCGGCGTTGTTCGAGCTGAGTCCGCCGGCTCCGCAGGCCGTCCTCATTGCCGAAGACCCGTTCGGTCCCGACGCGATTGTGGAAGCGCTTTACAACAGCAAAGCGGATGCAAATTTCCTCAGCCGGCTGACGGGGCATGACGTCGTCGTCGCCCCCCTGCCCGACCAGGATTGGATCAAGCAGAGCCAGGAAGGCTTGGCACCGGTGCGGGCCGGGCGCTTCTTCCTCTATGGCGCGCATGATGCGGGGGCGGTTCCCTCCGGCGTGATACCGATCCGCATCGAGGCCGGGCTCGCCTTCGGCACCGGCCATCACGAGACGACGGCACTGTGTCTGCAAGCTTTGTCGCGGCTCGCCAAGCAACGGCGTTTCGGCCACGTGCTGGATTTGGGCTGCGGCACGGGAGTCCTGGCGATGGCCGCGGCGAAACTGTGGCGGCAAATCGTGCTCGCCACCGACATCGACCCCATTGCCGTCGAGGTGGCGCGTGAGAATGCGCGCGCCAATCGGGTGGCGCCCCTGGTCCGCGCCGCGGCCGCCGACGGGCTGACGCATCCTGCCATCGCAAGGATGGCGCCCTTCGATCTCGTTCTCGCCAACATCCTGGCCGCGCCCTTGGCGCAGCTGGCGCCGGCGCTATGCGCGGCGATCGCGCCGCGTGGGATTGCCGTGCTTTCCGGGCTGTTGCGCAATCAGGAGAACTTCGTTTTGAGCTCTTATCGCGCCCAGGGCTTCAAGCTTCGGGAGGCCCTCAGAGACGGCCCCTGGTCGGCGCTGGTTCTGGAGCGCGGTCGAGGATAGATTCGTCCCATGAACATGCCCTTTCAGACCTTCGACGAACAAAGCGACGCCTCGCAATGCGCAGCTCGTCTTTCAGCCCTTAGGGCGGAACTTGCCGCACGCCGCCTCGACGGTTTCCTGGTCCCACGGGCCGACGAGCACCAGGGCGAATATGTGCCCAAGCGCGCCGAGCGGCTCGCCTGGCTCACCGGCTTCACTGGCTCGGCGGGCCAGGCCGTCGTGCTGAGCGAAAAGGCCGCGATCTTCGTCGATGGCCGCTACACGCTTCAGGTGCGCAACCAGACCGACACGAACCTGTTCGAGACGCTCGATTCGGTGAATGACGGCGCGGCGAATTGGATCGAGGCCAATCTGCCCAAGGGGGCGAAGCTCGGCTACGACCCCTGGCTGCACACGCAAAGCGGTGTCGAACGCTTGAAGATTTCCGTCGACCG
>DASQIQ010000258.1:0-11524 GCA_035631495.1 Micropepsaceae bacterium | reverse complement strand
AGCAAAACTCGAATTGGCCCAAAAGAGCGCCGAGCTGGGGGCGCGCGCCGGAGTCTCCCTCGCCTGGGCGCGCTTTTTCTTGATATTCGGATTTGGCGAAGATGCGCGCCGGCTGATTCCGGCCATGATCAGAGGCCTCTTGGACCAACAAGAGGTCGCGCTCAGTTCCGGACGCCAAATTCGAGACTTCATGGACACGCGCGATGTGGCCGATGCACTCGCGGCACTGGTTTCCGCGGAGGGTGTTGCGGGCCCGGTAAACATGGCCTCCGGCCGCGCCCTCTCGCTGCGAGATTTGGGGCAAATGCTCGCCCGCATTGCCGAGCGGCGTGAAGAGCTGCTCAAATTCGGCGCACTGCCCGACCGCGAAGGCGAACCGGCCTCCATGGTGGCCGAGATTTCACGGCTAACGCATGAAGCAGGTTTCACGCCGCAGCACACACTGGAAGCGCGTCTCGCCCAATGTGTCGATTGGCATCGGCAGGATATGCGGCGGGCGTAAAGCCCGCCGCCATTCGAAGCTATTCGGTCTTGGCTGCCGGTGGGCGGCGCTTGACCACACCGCGGGATTCCAGCGAGGCCACAGCATTGTGCAACGCGCCATAGAGCTCGATAGCGGCCTCGAGGGGCAACACCACGCGTGAGGACACGACACGGGCGACGCCCGGTGCGGCGCGGGTCGGACGGCGGGTCGCGAAAGTAAGATGGATATTGGGGCCGACACCATAAAGTCCGACGAAATCGTCGGCGAAGGTTTCCTTGATCCCGGAATCCTCGACAACGGGCGGCCTCTGGTCTGTCTTCTCGGTTTTTTCGGTTTTCTCGGTTTTCGGCGGCGCCATGCGGTTATCCTTTTTCGAAGCGGGGGAATGTCCTCGAATCGCGCGAAACGTTCAAGTCATCGCAGCTCGAAATCAAAGCGTTTGATTAATGCGGTCGCGCCGTCGCGGCGCACCTCATACTGAGCTTCATATACGCCGGCCGGCCACGGCATCGTGTTTCGCCGTTTGCCGGCGAAGTAAATCAATTGGGCCTTGTTGCCGTCGAGAGGAGGCGTTTCGCCGCGCGCCAGGACAGTGCCGCCGGGGCCGCGCAATGTCAGAAGCTGGATGTCACCCGATCTCATTCCGATGGCGCGCACGTAAGCCACGATCATCGGACTGCCGGCTGTGGGGCGGTCCTCCGCCGCCCGCCCGGATTCGACATCTTCCATGGAGATCCGATCGGGCGCGAAACCCACATTCACCACATCCGGAGAATGATAGGCGAGCGCTAACGCGGCTTCCTTGGACCACAGCGAGTGTCCGCCGCTGCCGCATAGACCGGGCGCCGAATCCCAGGCGAAGGGATCGACTCTCGTCTGGTTGTGACTTACGGCCAGATGAAGATGCGGGAATTCCGCGTTGCCCGACATGCCCACCAGACCAAGCGTCGTTCCTGTCGTCACGGCTTGGCCGGTCTTCACGCGAACCGAGCCCTTTGCCATATGGCAATATTGCGTTTCCCAGCCGCCCGGGTGGGCAATCGCGACGCCGTTGCCGCATTCGCGTCCCTTGACGCTGTCCTCGCCCGCCACACGCACGCTGACATCGTTCATGCCGTCCCGCATGCCTCGCACGATCCCTGAGGCAGCAGCGAGCACCTCTACGCCGCGCTGTTGCTGGGCCATGGTGGGGACCCGCAAATCAACGCCGTCATGGCCGTCATAGACCATCGGGCCGCATCGGTAGTCCTTCGCGCCCCGACCCGGATCGTGATCGAAATATTGTTGGATGAAGCAGTTTTCGCCGAAGCGGCAGGCCAGCGGAACCTGGAGCGTGAGTGGCGGCTCCGGCTGTGCCACCGACATCGTCGCGCCCCCGAGCACAAGCGGAACGGCAACCTTGAACAGTTTTCCGAGCTTCAAGCGCCGACATCCCTAACAAGGCATGACTTTCTCCGCACCTGCCCTTATTAACGAGGCTGTCGGCTGGCGGGAAGCCAGTCTCATGCGATTGCTTAACACAGCCTCGTCTAAGCTCGCGCCTTTGGGAACTTGTGGGGGGACTATTCGATGGACCGTTTTCGTGCCGCGCTGCTGTTCGGTGCCGCTCTCGCGCCGCTGCTGGTTGTCTGCCCATTCCCGGCCAGTGCGCTCTCGCTGAGGGAAGCGCTCGTAACCGCTTATGCCACCAATCCGCAGATCGAATCGGCGCGTGCGAATCTGCGTGCCACCGATGAAGAGGTCGCCAAAGCCAATGCCGGCTGGAGGCCTAGTCTCAGTTTGAACGGCAGTGAAGGCTTTCAGAATATCATCACCGACCAACCGGTCCACGGCGAGTCGGACCGCAATCAGTTGAGCGGTACGGCATCATTGACCGAGCCCCTCTTTCGCGGCGGCCGCACCGTGGCCGAGATTCGCCGCGCCAAGGCCTTGGTGCGCGCGGGGCAGGCCCAGCTGGTGAATGCCGAGCAAACCGTCCTGCTGGACGCCGCCACCGCCTATATGGACACGGTGCGCGATACCGCCAATGTCGAATACCGGCGCAGCAACGTCCAAGTCCTGCAAGATCAGCTGGACGCCAGCAACACGCAATTGAACGCCGGCGCGATTACCCAGACCGACGTTCAGCAAACGCAGGCGCGTCTGGCGACGGCACGCGCCGGCCTGTCGGTTGCGGAAGGACAGCTTATAGCCAGCCGCGCAAAGTTCGAACGGGTCATCGGGCGCCCGGCGGAAACGCTGGAAGCAATGCCTGCTCTGCCTCCCCTGCCTGCCACGATGGATGAGGCCGTGACCCAGGCGGTTGCCATGGCCCCCGCCCTGATCACAGCGCAGGAAAATTCGCGCGCGGCCGATTACGCGATCGACCAGGCGACCGCAGCGCTGCTGCCGCAAGTGTCGCTGTCTCTCCAATATCAATATGCGAAAAATTCATCGGTGATCGGGCTGATCAGCCCCAAGGTCACGCAGCGCGATGCCTCGATTTATTTGCAGGTCACGGTGCCGCTCTATCAAGGCGGCGCGGAGTATGCGCAGGTGCGCCAAGCCAAAGAGCAGCGCAGCCAGTCGCTCGCCAATGTGACCGATGCGGATCGGCAGGTGCGCGAAACCGCCCAATCGGCCTGGGGGAACTTTACCTCGGCCAGGGATTCCATCGCTTCGAACGAGCTGGCGGTGCAAGCCAATCAGGGTGCGGTCATGGGCGTCCTGCAGGAACAACGCGCCGGCGAGCGCTCGATCCTGGACATCCTGAATGCCCAGCAGGAACTCCTTTCCGGCGAAATCGGCCTTGCCAATGCACAGCATGACGCGACGGTTGCGGCCTTCCAATTGCTGGCCTCTACGGGCCAGCTGACCGCCAAGTCTCTCGCGCTTGACACGCCGCTTTACGACCCCCTGAAACATTACAATCGCGATGCATCGGCATGGGTCGGCCTGGATCCCTAAATAGATTAAGGCGCTCACGGAATTTTTAAGTTCTAAAAGCAGTCTAGATTAAGTATTTACCTCCCCAGCCCATACTCATTGCGGTGGCGAGGGGCTGTTTGCGCTGCGTGTCGACAATTTCGGCCTGGAGCTTAACTGTCCGGGCATTGCTTCGTTGACCAAGCCAATATGCGAGAATAAGAGTTCCGGACCTGTGAGCGGAGGTTAATAGTTTGGCTGGTTTTGGCAGTCTTGGGCGGCCTCCCGCGAGGCCTGATCCGGTCAAGGAGGCATTCGCCGACAATGGCCGGATGATTGGCTCGATTTTCGGCTTCAGTGCCGCGATGAGCGTGCTTACCCTCACCACCTCCTTTTACATGCTCGAGGTTTACGACCGCGTGCTGACCAGCCGCAGTCAGGAGACGTTGATCCTGCTGACACTGATCGCGATAGGCGCGCTGGTGATCATGGGGCTTCTGGATTCGCTCCGGCTTCGCATCCTGCAGAGGATCGGCATGCGGATCGGGGACTCGCTGGCCTCGCGCGTTCTGCGCGCGATGGTGGCAACAAACTCGCAGAGCGGCGGAATGAGTGTCCGTTCCGGCCTGCGCGATATCGATACGGTTCGCAACTTTGTCGGTAGTCAGAGCTTCGCCACGCTCATCGACATGCCCTTCGCCAGCATTCTGCTGGTGGCGCTGTGGTTCCTGCATCCCTTCTATCTGCTGATCGTGCTGGGAGGCGGCGCAATCCTCGTGGCTCTGGCGATGATCAGCAATCGCCTCACGAGCAAGGTCATGGTGGATTCGATCGGGCTCTCGATGCGCGCCCATAATTTCGCCGAGGATGGGTTGCGCAATTCCGACGTGCTGGAAGGCTTGGGGATGTCCTCCACCTTCGTCGATCGCTGGCGCAAGCAATGGCTGGCATCCATGCGTCTGAGCTCGAAGGCGTCCGATCGCGATGCGCGGTTGTCTGCGACCTCCAAATCGGTACGCCTCATGATCCAGGTCGCGTTGATGGCGACGGGGGCTGTGCTGATCCTGGACTACAAGGCGACCGGAGGCATCATGCTGGGCGCCACCATCATCGGTTCGCGGGCGCTGCAGCCCATCGAACAGGCGGTGGGCATGTGGAAGAACCTCATTGCGGTCCGGCTCGCCCGGGTACGCCTGACGGAGCTCTTGCAGAATGCGCCCCAGCGCGAAGAAGGCATGCCGCTTCCCGCGCCCTCCGGCCAATTGCAGTGCACCAGTATTCATTACGTGCCGCAGGGCTCGCGAAAGCCGATCCTGTCCAACGTCAGCTTCGAATTGCCCGCAGGCGAGGGGCTGGGGATCATCGGACCCTCCGCAGCAGGCAAATCGACCCTTGCTAGGCTGCTGATCGGCGCCTGGATGCCATCGGCGGGCGTCGTGCGTCTGGACGGCGCCAACATCTATGCCTGGCCACGGGCGGAGCTGAGCCGCTACATCGGTTATTTGCCGCAGGATGTGGAACTCTTCACTGGAACGGTGCGCGACAACATTGCGCGCATGGGCGATAGCGATCCCGCGGCGGTCGTACGCGCGGCAGAGCTTGCTCATGCCCATCAGATGATCCTCTCGCTCCCCAAAGGTTACGACACCGAAATTGGCGGGAACGGACATCGCTTGTCGGCAGGGCAAAGCCAGCGCATCGGTTTGGCGCGCGCCCTCTATGGAGACCCGCGCCTCGTGGTGCTGGATGAACCCAATTCCAATCTCGATGCCCCAGGGGAAGAAGCGCTCATCCAGACCATTGCCGACCTCAAGAAACAGAGCGTTACAGTCATCGTCGTCGCCCATCGCCCGAGCGTGCTTGCCGATATGGACAAGATGCTCGTGCTCCAGGCGAACGGCACCATGGCCGCCTTCGGAAGCAAAGCCGAAGTGCTGGCGCAATATTCCCGCTCGCCCCTGGCGCGTCAGGCCAATGTCGTGCCTTTGACGACCGCGCATGGGGCGCAGGTGGAATCGACCGGGAGTGCCAGCTCGTGAACGAAGAGACGCCTGATAAGAACCAAGCCCCGAACCAGGGCTCGCCCGGGGGGTCACCCTTGGCCGAATCCGCGGCGGCCAAAGAGAAGACATCTCAGCCGCCGATGAGGGCAGCAACCGGCGGGGCGTTGCAATCTTCGGCCGGCGCAGCGGATGCGCCGGAAATGGGATTCATGAACCCGACGCGCATGGTCCGCAAAGGCGCTTTCATCATCATCGTCTTTGTCTTCGGCTCGCTCGCCTGGGCCTCGTTCGCAGAGCTTGAGAGCGCGGTGACGGCGCCTGCCGTCATTGTCGTCGAAACGCACCGCAAGACGGTCCAGCATTTGGAAGGCGGAATCATCAAAGAAATCCTCGTCGCGGACGGCGACACGGTGTCCCTTGGACAGCCTTTGCTGCGTCTTGAAGAAACCCAAGCCCAGACGAATCTGAGCGTCCTGCAAGACCAGGTCGATGCCCTCTCCGCGCAGGAAGCGCGGCTGTTTGCGGAACGCGACGGAGCGGCGAAGATTACATTCCCGGCCGACCTCGTGGCGCGCCGGGGCGTGGCCAAAATCGATGAAATGCTGAGAGGCGAAGAAAATACCTTCCTGACAAGGAAGAATGCGCTTGCCAAGCAAATGGATATTCTTGCGCAGCGCAATAGCGAGAATAAGAGCCAGATCGCCGGGCTTCAGAGCCAGCAGGAAGCCGTAGAGCAACAAGGTACGCTCATACTGCAAGAAGCGTCAGGCGTCGAAGACCTCTACAAACAGGGACTGTCCACCCTGCCCCGCGTCTTGGCGCTCCGCCGGCAGGCGGCCGACCTCACGGGTCAGAAGGGGCAGATCGCCGAGCACATGACGCAACTCGAGCTCAATTCGGAAGAAAACAATCTGCAGATGACGAGTCTGCGCAACCAGCAGCTCAGTACGGTGGCAAGTGATTTGCGCGAGGCGCAGACCAAGAAATTCGACGCCCTCAACCGCCTGAATTCGGCGAAGGATGTCATGAGCCGGCTGGCGGTGGTCGCCCCGGTCTCCGGCACGATCGTGAGCCTCGCCGTCCACACCAAGGGCGCGGTGATCAAACCGGGCGACACGGTGATGGAAATCGTGCCGGCCGATGACCAACTCGAAATCGAAGCCCATGTCCGCCCCGACGATGCCGACTCCATTCAACCCGGCATGGAAGCGCATGTCAGCTTCAACGCTTACAAGCAGCGCCGCCTGCCGCAACTGACAGGAAAGGTCGACACCGTCTCGGCCGACCGCCTTGTCGACCAACGCACCGGTCAGCCCTATTTCAACGTCACGGTGACGGTCGAACGCGCCGCGCTCAAGGATTTCAAGGAGGTGCATTTGATGCCGGGGCTGCCCGTGGACGTGGCAATCGCCACCGGCACGCGCACCACGCTCGATTATTTCCTCGCCCCCGTTCTCGACGTCATGGCAAAGGGCATGCGGGAGCGCTAGACGGCGCCAAGACGTTCCATTGAAGAGCCCTCATGCTTCACCCGCATGGGGGCTTTTCTTTTTGTGATCGCCAAGCGGCCAAGGGTGAATGCGTCTCCCGCTCGTGTGGTGGATTTGAAGTCCCTAAGATTCCCATGGCATCCACGCTTAGGAATTTCAAATCCGAAGACCACACGAGATTCAATAAATTGCTAGTGTGGCTTTGAATCCGAAATTCGCCAGAGCGTTGCCGAAGCACTTGCGAATTTCGGATTCGCCACACTAGAACGGTTCCGCTGTCAAACTGAATTCGATCAAATGAGCCTGCGCGACGCGCGAAAGGGACCAACGCCATGGCACGCGAGTCCACATCCGGCACCGAGACCCGCATCAAGATCGATGCGTACAACCACTACCTTCCGCCGCCCTATCTCGAGCTCCTCAAGCAGCATTCGAAGGACAGCGGCATCGTCAAGCGCATGGCGAGCATCCGCGTGCTCTGGGATCTCGAAGCCCGCGTGGAGCTGCTGGGCCAATGGCCTGAGGTCAGGCAAATCCTGACGCTGGGACTGCCCCATCCCGAAGGGCTCGGCGGCCCGGAAATCTCCATCCCCGCCGCACGTGCGGCCAATGACGGTCTGGCGGATGCGTGCCGGCGCTGGCCGGAGAAATTTCCCGCTTTCGTCGCCTCGCTGCCGATGAACGATGTCCCGTCCTCGCTCGAAGAGATGGACCGCGCAATTCTAACGCTCGGCGCGCGCGGCATTCAGATTGGGACGAATATTCTGGGACGGCCGCTGGACGAGCCGGAATTCTTCCCCGTCTTCGAACGGATGGCGAACCATCATCGGCTTCCGATTTGGATGCACCCGCTACGCCAGCAAAGCTTCGCCGATTACCGCAGCGAACCCAAATCGCGCTACGAAATCTGGCAGGTGCTGGGATGGCCCTACGAAACCAGCGCGGCGATGGCGCGGATCGTTTTCTCCGGTTTGTTCGATAGGCTGCCGGAGCTGCGCATCATCACTCATCATTGCGGCGGGATGCTGCCCTATTTCGCGGGCCGGGCGGAAACACTGTGGGCACAGCTTGGATCGCGCACCGCGGACGAGGATTACAGCCAGTTGCTCAAGCGCATGACCAAACCGCTGATCGAATATTTCCGCATGTTCTATGGCGACACGGTCTTGGGAGGCTCAGCCTCCGCCTTGCGCTGCGGCTTGGATTTCTTCGGCCCAGACCGCGTCGTCTTTGCCAGCGATTGTCCGTTCGATCCCGAAGGCGGGGCAATGTTCATCCGTGAAGGCATCCGCTCGATCGCCGATCTTCGCCTGCCCTTGGATGTGGAGCGGAAAATCTATTATGCGAATGCGGTCGGCTTGATGCGGCTTCCGCCGCCGAAGTGACCCGCGCTACGATCCCTCGGCCGGCACGCGGAAGATTCGCAGCAGCATGGCAAGCCCCGAATAATAGCCCAGCACGCCGGCAAGCTCGACCACACGGCGGCGGCCGAATTGGGTCACCGCTTTCTCGAAGAGCGCATCGGGAACATCGCGTGTCTCGAAGAAGCTCGTCGCGAATTCGTACAGGAGTTGCGAGTCCGCATGGTCAAATCGCGGCGTCTCGCCCGCTTCCAATGCCGCGATGACCCCGCCGGAAACGCCCGCCTTGCGCGCTTCGGGCGCGTGGACCGAGAATTCATACTCCGCACCCCAATGGGTCGCGGTGATCAAGACGAGGAGCTCGGAAAGTCTGGGTCCCAGCTGCGTGCGGTAGCGGCAAAAGGCGCCAAGCGCCTGAGTAAGCGAGGCGAGCTCCGGGCTCTCCAGGAGAATATGAAATGGCGTTGGAACCACGCCGCCCCGCGGCGCCGCAATGGCGTCGAATACGACCCGCTGCTCGGATGAAAGTTGCCCGGCATCGAGTTTTCGAAATCTTGTATTGCTCATCTATTCGGCCAAGGCGGGCGCGATTGCGCGTTTGGGCTCAGCCTTCATCGCCAGCGCGAGGACGGCAGCGAGGAACAGGAACGCGGCAAGCGTGATCAGAGCCAGCGTGAAGCTTCCGGTCGCATCTTTCACCACGCCGATCAGCCAGGGCCCAAGGCCGCCGAACTGAGCCACGATGTTCACGAAGGCGATGCAGGTTGCAGCAGCAGCGCCGGTGAAGAAGGAGCCCGAGATGGTCCAGAACAAGGGCGATGCGGCCAAGACCGCGCCATTGCCGATGCAGAGCAAGGCATAGGCCAGGACGGGATCGGACACGAGCGCGCTGGCGAGAAGACCCACGCCGGCGACCACATAACACCCCGCCATGTGGCCCTTACGGTCGCCGACACGATCGGAGCGGCGGCTGACCAGGATCGCGCCGATGACGCCGAGCGCCGGAGGCACCGCGGACAGGAACCCGACCTGCAGATCGCTGAGCTGACCCATTTCCTTGATGATCTGCGGCAGCCACAGCAGCAGCCCGTAGAGCCCGATCAGGCCGCAGCCGAACACAAGACCGAGATTCCACGCGCGGGGATCCTTCAGCACGGCGGCGAAGCCGGGATCGCCGGACTGTCCCAGCGCCGCTCTTTCGCTCTCAAGTCTTGCGACGAGCCATTCGCGTGATGTCCGGTCCAGCCATGTCGCCTGGTTGGGGCGATCCGTCAGCCAAACCAGAACGAAGAAGCCGAGCAGGATGGTCGGCGTGCCCTCGATGAGGAACATCCATTGCCAGCCATGCAGACCAAGAAACTTATCCAAATAGGTGAGGATTGCGCCGGCGATCGGTCCGCCGATGATGGTCGAGCACGACGTCGCAATGATGTAGCCCGCGATCGCGCGGGCGCGATATTTTTCGGGGAACCAATAGGTGACGTAAAGGGCAGCCGCGGGAAGAAACCCGGCTTCGGCCAGACCCAGCACAAAACGGAGCACGTAGAAGCTCGTTGCGTCCCGGACAAAGGCGGTCGCCGTCGAAACGACGCCCCAGGCGAGGAGGATCACACAGAGCCACACGCGAGCGCCCAGCCTGTGCACCATCATGTTGCTCGGGATTTGCAAGAGAACATAGCCGACGAAGAAAATCGAGGCGCCCGAACCATAGACAGTGGCGGAGAAGCCAAGGTCCTGATTCATCCTGAGCGCGGCGAATCCGACATTCACGCGGTCGACATAGTTAAAGAACATCAGCACGAACAGCATCGGAACCAGCCGCCAATACACGCGGCTGACCGTTCTTGCTTCGATGGTGCTGTCCAAAGCTCGCGCCCCGCAAAATTCTTCGATGATCTTTTACACTTGCAGTCTGCCGCAGCCAGGGACCCCAGACAAGGAACCCGAGGCCACGCGGCATGAGGATAGGGCTTTTGCCGGCCCAGCGTTCCTCTAATATGGGGGGATCGCAATTTGCATTACCGGGGCGAGGGGATTCCCTCTGCATCCGAGGAGATACCTCCATGGCAAAACTTCGTCACATCGCGCTCGTAGTC
Source organism: Micropepsaceae bacterium (assembly GCA_035631495.1). GTDB lineage: Bacteria > Pseudomonadota > Alphaproteobacteria > Micropepsales > Micropepsaceae > CAIYRG01. The sequence continues at coordinate 1,186 of DASQIQ010000258.1, read as the reverse complement.
TCGGACGTCGAGGCTTCCGCGCGATTCTATGAGCAGGCCTTCGATCTGAAGCGCGTCGGGAAGGCACGGCGCGGAATCTATCTTTCGGACGGGACGGTGAATCTCGCGCTTCTCCAGGTGGAGGGCGATGAAAAGCCGCGCCTCTACCATTTCGGTATGTTTGTCGACGACCTCGCCGAGGCGGAGAAAAAGGCAACGGATGCCGGCGCGCAATATCTCGCGGGACGGCCTACCTCGCCTAACTCGTTCTACGAATGCAAATATCGCGATCGCGACGGCATCGTCTTCGACATCACCCATAATGGTTGGGTCGGCTCGGTGAAGGACGTGATCCCGGCCAAAGAAAAAGAACCGGCCGGCGCCTGAACAAACAACGAAGAAATCGAGGGCTCTTATGGATCGGTCGCGCAATCGCGTGCTGATTGTCGGCGCGGGCCCCGTGGGCCTGTGTTTGGCGCTCAAGCTCGCCAAAGAGGGCGTCGCGAGCCTGCTGATCGAGCAGCTCGCAGATGAGAATTTTCTCGATCAGGTGCCGCGCGCTGGCACCAATCACCCCGCGACCCTGGAAATGTATGACGACATCGGGCTTTACGAAAAGCTCGAACCGCGTGGCATCATCGCGCCGCTGTTCCATTACTGGGATCGCGAGAAGACCGAGCTGATCGCCGAATTCGACCATATCCATTTAAGGAACGACACCCCGTTCCCGTTTGCGTTGCAGTGTGAACGCATCAAGATCGTGGAAGAAGCCCTGAAGATGGCGAAGGCGCATCCGCTGATCGAAGTGCGGATGGCGACCAATTTCGTCGGCTTCACGCAGGACGCGGATGGCGTGACGGCCTTGGTCGAGAACGAAGCCGGTAAGCAGGAAAAGTTGCTCGGCCGCTACATCGTCAGCGCGGAAGGCGCGCGCAGCATCGTGCGCAAGGAGTGCGGCATCGAATTCGAGGGATTCACCTATCCCGACCGTACACTGAATATCGAAGTGGCCTATGATTTTCGCCGGCATGGCTACACCGACCGCAACTATATTTCCGACCCCGAGGAATGGTCGAACCTGTTTCACTGGAAGGGGCCGCCCGACCGCTGGCGGGTGCATTTCCCGACCCGGCCCGAGGACGACCCCGATGCCATCCAGCGTCCCGAGGTGCTGCAGGCGCGCCTGCAGGGTTTCCTGCCCAAGGCG
>DASQIQ010000257.1:0-8703 GCA_035631495.1 Micropepsaceae bacterium | reverse complement strand
CGACGCCTATGATTTCAATGTCTATCATTATTACGAGATTGTGCCCGCGCCGTTTTCCTTACCCAAAGGCGTTCCGGTTCCCGCGGGTGAATACAACTGGACCAACGTCGTGCCCCAGATCAACACCACGAGGGGCCGATGGTATTCCGTAAATTGGATCGTCGAGTGCTGCAGCTTCTATAATGGCAATTATCTGAAGTCAGATCTCACGGTCATTTTTCGGCCGAACGAGTTTTTTGAGATCACGCCGCATTATGTGGCGACCTTCATCGATCTTCCCACCGGCTATGTTGCGATCCATATCCTGTCCGCAAGCGGAGGCATCAATTTCACGCCCGACATGCAAATCCTGCTGCAGGCGCAGTTCGACAATATTAGCCGCAGCCTCAGCTTCTCGGCGCGCTATCGCTGGGAGTATGAGCCGGGCAACGAGATCTTCGTCTCGATTGGGCAGAACGCTTTGATTCCCGGCACCAGTTTCGAACCTCAAACCTCGCTGTTTTCGATCCGTTTGGGCCATACGCTGCGGTTTTGAGACCGACGTCAGGTCATGGGAACCAGACCCAGCCTCGCCATCAGGGCGCGATCGCGCGCCTCGGCGGGATTGGGAGTGGTCAAGAGCCGCGGCCCGTAGAAGATGGAATTGGCGCCGGCCAGAAAGGCAAGCGCCTGCGCCTCATCGCTCATTTCTTCCCGGCCCGCCGACAAGCGCACCACGGATTTGGGCATGGTGATGCGCGCGACCGCGATGGTGCGCACGAAATCCAGCGGATCAAGCGGCGCCGCGCTCGCGAGCGGCGTGCCTTCGACACGCACCAGAGCGTTGATCGGAACCGATTCGGGATGTTCGGGCAGGCTCGCCAGCGTTGCGATCAGGCCTGCACGGTCGTCTTCGCTTTCGCCCATTCCGATGATGCCGCCGCAGCACACATGCATGCCGGCCTCGCGCACATGGCAAAGCGTGTCGAGCCGCTCCTGAAAGGAACGCGTGGTGATGATGTCGCCGTAATAGTCCGGCGAAGTGTCGAGATTGTGGTTGTAGTAGTCCAGTCCCGAATCTTTCAGCCGCTGCGCTTGCGCACGCGTCAGCATGCCGAGCGTGGCGCAGGTTTCCAGACCCAGAGCTTTGACGCCTTGGACCATCGCGCAGACGGACTCAACGTCGCGGTCCTTGGGCTCGCGCCATGCCGCCCCCATGCAAAATCGCGCCGCACCGGAATCCTTTGCCGCTTTCGCCGCCGCAAGGACGGCGGGGAGCGCCATCAGCTTCTCCGCTTTCACGCCCGTAGCGTAATGGGCGCTTTGCGGGCAATAGGCGCAATCTTCCGGGCAGCCGCCGGTCTTGATGGAAAGCAGCGTCGAGATCTGCACCGCGCGCGCGTCGAAATATTTCCGGTGCAGAGTCTGGGCGCGGAAGACCAATTCGTTGAAGGCAAGCGCGAACAGGGCTCGCACTTCGTCCCGCGTCCAATCGTTTCGGATGTCCGTGCCCATGGCCGCACTATCGCGCGCTCCGCCCAAAAGGCAAGCGTGGCCCGCCGACGCACCGACACTCAGCCGAAGCGGCCCGTGATGTAATCCTCGGTGCGCTTGTTGGTCGGGGTGGTGAAGATTTTCTCCGTCTCGCCAAACTCGATGAGTTCCCCCAGGAACATGAAGGCCGTGTAGTCGGAGACGCGGGAAGCCTGCTGCATGTTGTGGGTCACGATGGTGATGGTGTAGTCCTCGCAAAGCTCGTTGATGAGCTCTTCGATCTTGGCGGTCGAGATCGGATCCAGGGCCGAACAGGGTTCATCCAAGAGGATGAGTTCCGGCTTGATCGCCACCGAACGGGCGATGCAAAGGCGCTGCTGCTGGCCGCCCGAAAGCGAGGTGCCGCTTGCATGGAGCTTGTCTTTGACCTCGTCCCACAGCGCCGCCCGGCGCAGAGCATGCTCGACCCTTCCCTCCAGTTCCGAGCGCGGCGCGCTCTCGTGAAGCTGAAGCCCGAAGGCGATGTTGTCGAAAATCGTCATCGGGAACGGAGTCGGCTTCTGGAACACCATGCCGACCTTGGCCCGGAGCTGATTGAGATCCAGGCGGCCCGACAGGATGTTTTCGCCGTCAAGCAGCACTTCGCCTTCGGCGCGTTGATTGGGGTAAAGCTCGTAAATGCGGTTCAGCACGCGCAGAAGCGTGGACTTGCCGCACCCGGACGGCCCGATGAATGCGGTCACCTTGTTGCGGTAGAGCGGCAGAGTGATGCTATTCAGCGCCTGGTATCCGCCGTAATAGAATGAGAGCCCGTTGATCGCGACTTTGACGGCACCGTTCTCAGCCATCGCTACCTCCGATCGGTGCGTGCTTCGAGCACGCGCGCGGTGATGGAGAGGATGAGCACTGCGAGCGTGATCAGCAGCGCGCCCGACCACGCGAGGCGGTGCCAATCCGCATAGGGGCTCATGGCCATTTGGAAGATTGCAACCGGAAGGCTCGCCATGGGCGCGTTCGGGTTCAAACTGAAGAATTGGTTGTTCAGCGCGGTGAAAAGCAGCGGCGCGGTCTCGCCGGAAATGCGCGCGATCGCGAGCAGTACGCCGGTGACGATGCCCGCCCGGGCTGCGCGCCAGGTGACCTGCCGAATGACGTGTGAGCGCGGCGCCCCGAGCGCCACAGCTGCCTCACGCAAGGTGTTCGGAATGAGAAGAATCATATTCTCGGTGGTGCGCACCACGACGGGAATCACGATCACGGCCAGCGCCACGCCGCCCGCCCAGGCGGAGAAATGGCCCATCGTCAGGACCATGACGTCATAAATGAAAAGCCCCAGCACGATGGACGGCGCGGAGAGAAGGATGTCGTTGACGAAACGCACCACCGCAGCAAGCTTGGTATGACGGCCATATTCCGCGAGATAGGTCCCTGCGAAGATCCCGAGCGGCGTTCCGACAAGGACCGCAAAACTGCTCATCATCAAGCTGCCCAGAATCGCGTTGAGCAAGCCGCCCACGGAACCGGGTGGCGGCGTCGATTGTACGAAGAGATTGAGATCGATGCTCGAGAACCCTTCATAGAGCAGCGTGCCGAGAATGAGCGCGAGCCAGCTCAAACCGAACGCGGTCGCCAGCACTGAGAGGCCAAGGAAAAAGCGGTTCAACAGACGCCGGCGAAAATAGTAGACGCGACTCATGTCCGTCCTCCCGCGCGCAGCTCCAAACGGTGGAGCATCAATTGCGCCACTGCGAGTACGACCACCGTCACCAGAAAGAGGATGAGACCAAGTTCGATCAGGGCCGGACCGTAAAGATCACCGATCGCCTCGGTGAATTCGTTGGCGATGGCCGCCGAGATCGTGGTCCCAGGCGCCAGCAGCGAGGTGGCGATTCGATGTGCGTTGCCGATCACGAAGGTCACCGCCATGGTCTCGCCCAGCGCGCGTCCGAGCGCCAGCATCACGCCGCCGACGACCCCGGCCCGCGCATAGGGCAGCACCACATTCCACAACACTTCCCAGGTTGTGGCGCCAAGCCCGTAGGCGGCTTCCTTCAGGACGGGCGGGACGGCTTCGAAGACGTCCCGCGTGATCGCGCTGATGAAGGGCAGCGTCATGATCGCAAGGATCAGCCCGGCGGTGAAGATCCCGATACCATAGGGCGGCCCGGCGAACAGGCTGGACAATACGGGTACGCCTTCGAAGCGCGCGATCAGCCAGGGCATCACGCTCTGCTGCAGTACCGGCGCCAACACGAACAGGCCCCAAATGCCGTAGATGATGCTGGGAATCCCGGCAAGAAGTTCGACGGCGATGCCGATGGGCCGCCGCAAGGGCCGCGGGCAAAGCTCGGTGAGGAAAATCGCGATGCCGATGCCGATCGGCACGGCAAACAGCATAGCGATAGCCGATGTCACCAAGGTGCCGTAGATCGGGGCCAAGGCGCCAAATTTCTCGGTTACCGGATTCCACGCTTCGGTCCATAGGAAGGGCAATCCGAAAGCGCGAATCGCGGGCCATGCCCCGACGGTCAACGAACAGATAATCCCGACAAACATCGCCACAACGATCGCGGCGCAAGCCAGCGTCAGGCGGTGAAACAAACGATCGTTGCGATAAGATCTGCGCAATCGTGCCGAGCTCGGCGAAGTGACGTCGTGGCTCAAAGCAAGATCGACCATGCAGGAAGTGGAGTCCAAAGAAAAACCGGGAGGTTGTATGAAAGGCCAGCCTTCCCGCTTCTATATGCGCCAATCTCAAACTATTTGCGAAGCTGTCACCCGAGAGTCCACCGAACCCGATCAGCGTCCGCCATTCCAACCCTGCACCTGGCTCCAGCTTGCCATGATGCGCTGCTTCACGGCGTCGGGAAACGCCACATAGTCCAGGCCGTCAGCCATGGAATCGCCGTTCTGATAGGCCCATTGGAAGAATTTCAGAGCCGCCTTCGTCGCTGCCGGGTCCTGCGGCTGTTTATAGACAAGCACAAAGGTCGCGCCAGCGATCGGCCAGCTGTCCACTCCGGGCTGATCGGTCAGGACGGTGCCGAAACCATTGGCCGGGTCCCAGTTGGCGCCCGCGGCCGCAGCCCCGAACGACGGCGCGACCGGGCTCACGGTTTTGCCGTCTCTAGTCGTCCTCTTGGTGAACGCGAGCTTGTTCTGCTTGGCGTAGGCATATTCGACGAAGCCGATGGCACCGGAGGTCTGCGCCACATTGCCGGCGACGCCCTCATTGCCTTTGGCGCCAATGCCGACCGGCCACTCTACCGCGGTGGCGAAGGCCACGCGGTCCTTCCATTCCGGGCTTACCTTGGAGAGATAATTGGTGAAGATGAAGACCGTCCCGGAACCGTCGGAGCGATGCACTGTGGTGATCACCTGGTCGGGCAGGTTCAGGCTCGGATTGAGCTTCTTGATGGCCGGATCATTCCATTTGGGGATCTTGCCCAGATAGATATTGGCCAAGGTGGCCCCATCCAGCACCATCGCGCCGGGCGCCACGCCCCGGACATTGACCACGGGGACCACGCCCCCGATCACGCTGGGGAACTGCAGCAACCCGTAACGGTTCAGCTCCTGCACCGAAAGTGGCATGTCGCTGGCGCCGAAGGTAACGGTCTTGGACTCGATCTGTTTGATCCCTCCACCCGAGCCAATCGATTGATAATTCAGGCTATTTCCGGTCACACCCTTATAGGCGCTGGCCCATTTGGAATAGATCGGGAAAGGAAGGGTCGCGCCGGCCCCGGAAATGTCCAAGGCAAGAACCGCGCTCGTCATTCCAGTAGCGGCGACGAGAGCGATCGCGCCGGCGACGAATTTGTTAAACAGATTCATCGGGCTCCTCTCAAGGTCGGATGGCAAAGCTCCGCACGCGACCGATTCCGCCCATTACGGCGCATAATCGGATAACGCAACGAATGTCACGTTTGGACGAAGCTTTTATGACAGCCTTGTTGAGCGCCTGGGGAGAACTCAGCATCCGGCAAAAGACGGCCTTGAATGAGCCGGCTTCTAGGCTCGCGCTTCGTGAAAACGCGAACGGGCGCCGGTAACCCAGCGCCCGTCGGCAAACGTCAAAGGCTAAGATTACATCTTGGCCATATGCCAGACCATGCCGCGGCCTTCGCCCTTTTGGTCACCGGCAGCGCTGTCCATGACGAAATAATAGAGCGGCTTGCCCTTATAGGCCCATTGCTTGGAGCCATCATCGCGGGTGATGACCTTCCAGTCGCCCATGTCCTTGGCATTGGCATCGGCTTTCAGCGCCGGCCAGTTCATCAGGCACATGCCGTTGCAAGAGGATTTGTTGGCCTCTTTGTCATTGTCCCAGGTGTAAAGGGTCATGCCCTTCGCATCCTGCAACATTCCACCGGCGCCCATTTTCACGCCCGTCGGCACTGCTTCCGCGGCCAGAGCGATGCCGTAAGCGGCTACCGAAAAGAGGACAGCCGAAGTCAATATTCTCATTGCACGCATGATCTTCTCCCTGAATTTCCTGTGCCTGGACTTACGGGGCGGGGGTGCCCGACACAAATCCGATCGCCTAATTAGCACAAATTAACCGCCCGAAGCCATGGAGGAGCAATCAGTTTTCCGCCATCTGGTTTTCCAAAACCCGCCCCGGTGCTAGTTTGGGCCGAACGGGAACAGGGAACCAATGCGATGAACATGGGAAATGCTGGGTTTTTCTTAGTGGTTGGCGTTGCCGTCGCAGCACTTGGCGCCATTACAACCGGTGGTAAAGCGGCGTCTGCGCCTTTCACGGTGACGTCCTCATCTTTTAGCGATGGGGGCATGCTCACCAAGAAGAACGCTGCGGATGATCCCATGCGGATGTGCGGCGGCGAGAATGTCTCCCCGGCGCTGGCCTGGTCCAATGCGCCGGCCAAAACCAAGAGCTTTGTCGTGTTTATGCTCGATCCCGAGGGATTATTGGGTCAGGGGGTCTCCCATTGGGTAGGCTATAACATCCCGGCCAATGTCACCCGCTTCGCCGAAGGCGAGATCACCAAGGGCTCCACGAATTTTGTCGGAGGTAAGGGCACGCGCGACAACGCGCTCTATATTGGCCCGTGTCCGCCGATCGGCGATTCCCCGCACCATTATGTGTTCACGGTGGTGGCGACTGAACTTGAGCCCACTTCCTTGAAGCCGGGCATGACGCGCGACGAGGTCTATGCTGCGATTAAAGGTCATACGCTCGGGGGTGCGACCATCGTGGGCAGATTCGGGCGCTGATCTTAAAGCGCCGCGGACTCAATCGCGCGCTTCCTCAAATCCGACGCGGCAAAACGAAGAGCCCCGCTGCCGCGGGGCTCTTTTACGGTTTATCCCTCCGATCAATCGCTTCGGATATGGTTGACATCGCCGGATAGCACGGTCCGGATCGCTTAAGTCAGGTTAAGGATTTCTCAAGGCGACGGGGGCAATCTGGTCCCGGAATCGCTCCCCATGATCAGACTTGCCGGTATCTACATTTTTGCTGCGTTAGCCATGGCGCTTGGGTGCGCCGCGGCGGCAGACCTCTATTGGAACGGCCGCCTGATGCTGCTCGATCCGCTGCTCCTGGGCTGCGTCGTGGCAAGTGGGATCACTCTTCTGTTGTTGGGGATTCTTTCGCTGCGCAGCCAGGCCAAGGATCTTGCCTGGCGAACCCAGCAATTGACCCAGCTTACGCGGGAGCTCGAGGCCTCCAATGCACGGCTTCAGGACAGCGAGGGTCGTTACAAGGGCCTGCTCGATGCGCAAGGCGATGTGATTCTGCGCCGCGCACCGCACGGGCGGATCACCTACGCAAACGAGGTCTTCTTGAGGCTGTTCGGGGTTCGGGCCGAAGCCATCATCGGACAGATATTTCGCCCGGAGAACCATCCCGACTCACCGCCAGTCACATTCGGCCGCCTCGCAGGCCGCGAAACCGGGACCGAGCGTGTTTCCTACGATCAGCAGGTGCGGACGGTGGCGGGCTATCGCTGGATTGCATGGGAAGACTACGCCATCCGCGCGAGCGACGGGCGTCTGATCGAAATCCAGAGCGTTGGTCGCGATATCACCGAACGCAAGCGTCTGGAGGCCGCGCTCACCGATGCGCGCGACAAGGCCGAAGGCGCCAATCGCGCCAAGTCTGATTTCCTCGCCACCATGAGTCACGAGATCCGCACCCCGATGAACGGCGTGCTCGGCATGGCGCGGCTGCTCTTGGAAACCCCGCTCGCACCCGACCAGAAAACCTATGCCGAAGCCATTCGCCAGTCGGGCCTGTCGCTGCTTGCGCTCATCGAAGACATTCTCGACTTCTCGAAAATCGAATCGGGGGCGTTGATGCTCGAAAGCGGCGACGTCACGCTGCGTCCGCTGATCGAGGGCATTGTCGAACTCCTCTCCACCCGCGCCCACGCCAAAGAGATCGAGATCGCCACGGCCATCCATGCCACCGTCCCCCATATCATCCGGGGGGATGGCATCAGGATTCGTCAAATATTGACCAATTTGGTCGGCAACGCCGTCAAATTCACCGACGAGGGTGGAGTTCTGGTCTCGGCCACCATCGAACGGGTCGCCGGTTCGACCGCGACGGGGGAACGCGGAGTTCTCCTTCTGTCCGTTCGCGATACGGGTATCGGCGTCTCGCCCGACAAACACACGCAAATCTTCGAAGATTTCGTCCAGGTGGATTCTTCGCATGCGCGGCGTTTTGGCGGCACCGGACTGGGCCTGGCCATCTCCAAGCGGCTTGTCGAAGCGATGGGCGGCGAAATTGGCCTTGTTTCGGTGGAAAGCGAAGGCAGCACCTTCTGGGTGAAATTGCCTCTCGAAGAGGTCGCCGCCGGCACGGCGAATTTTCCCCTCAAGGGAAAGCGGGTTGCGCTCGTCTCGGACTCGCCCCTTCTGCACAGCGCGATCGCATTGCAGCTTGCGGCCGCTGGCGCGGATCATCTGCGGGTTGCCGATTTGGACGCGGCGTTCGACACCAAATGCGATCTTGTTCTTGTCGATGCCGCCAAGGGCCGCTCTTTTCCCGACGTGACAGCGACGAACATTCCGGTCGTGGCATTGCTACCGCCGAGCGAGCGCTCCAAATTGAGTGCGCTTTCGGAAAAGGGAATCCGCGGCTATCTGATGAAACCTGTGCGTCAGGATTCGCTGGAGAAACGGCTCGCCGCCGTGCTTGCCGGCGAAACCGAACTCGCGGCGACCGAGCCCGTCCCTCCTCCCGAGCGACGGGGA
>DASQIQ010000256.1:0-4100 GCA_035631495.1 Micropepsaceae bacterium | reverse complement strand
TGATAATGGCGCAGCGTATAGGCGCCGAACGACCCGTCGAAATTGATTTCCTGCAGGCTGGAGCGGACGAGATAGACGACCGGCGGCAGGATGAGGATGACAAGGACAAGGACCAGGCCGACGACCAGCGGCGAAAATTTCGGCCGGTGCTTGACGTCCGTGGTCATCGGTCGGAAAGCGCGAATTTGGGAATCGTGACTCCCGATCCCGCATCCTCAAAAACCACGTGCACGCGCATATCGCAGCGCACATCTTCCCAGCGCGTGCCGACGATGTTGCTCAGGAGCCGCGGCCCCTCGTCCAATTCCACGATCGCGACGACATAAGGCACGTCATTTTCGAAGCCGGGATGATAGACCCGGTGATAGACCACGAAGCTGTAGATGCGTCCTTTCCCTGCGGATTCGCCCCAGGCGAAATCGCCGGACAGGCAATGGCGGCAGCGCTGCGAGGGCGGAAACCAGAACCGGCCGCAAGCATTACAGCGCGGCAGCATGAGTTTTCCCGCGCGCGCGCCTTCCCAAAACGGCAGGGATTCCGGCGACGGACGAGGCAGAGGTTTGCGAACTGGGTCGGCCATCAGGCGCGCTCCAGGATCAGCGTGGAATGGCAGACCTGATTGCCGCCATGACCGGAGATCAGCGCGATTCCTGCGTCCTTGACCTGGCGCGGGAGCGGATAATCGTGGCGCAACTGGCGCACGCCCTCGACGATCTGCAGCATGCCCTCGACATGGGCTTCGGACAGCTGCCCCCCCGACGTGTTGGTGGGAAGTTTTCCACCGAGGCGAAGCGCGCCGGACTGCACAAAGCCCCCGCCCTCGCCTTTCGCGCAGAACCCGTAATCCTCAAGCTGCACCAGCACCATATAGGTGAAGCAATCATAGAGCTGCGCGGTGTCGACCTCGTCCGGCGCAATACCCGCCATGCGGTAGGCCGCCTCGCCGCTCTGCTTGGCCGCCGTATGGACCATGTTCTCGCCGGCGAACCAGCCGGTGAGATTGTTGAAGCTGCCAAAGCCGCGGATCAGCACCGGCGCTGCCTTCAAATCGCGCGCGCGTTCGGCCGAGGTGACGATGACCGCGCCCGCGCCGTCGCTGCGCAGGGAACAATCGAAAAGGCCGAAAGGTGAAACGATCGGACGGGCCTTGAAATATTCCTCGACCGTAAGGGGTCTGCGGATCTGGGCGGCGGGATTCTTGCTCGCGTGCTCGCGAAAGGCGATGGCGATTTCGGCAAATTGTTCGCGCGTGGTGCCGAATTCATGCATGTGGCGCTGGGCGCCGAAAGCATGCGCCGCCACCGCGCCGAAATAGCCATATTCGGGACCGAATTCAGAATCGTGCTGCTCATCGGGCCGGGTCTGGTTCTTGACGCGAGCCTCTTCGGACTTGTGCGTGCGCGACCAGGCATCGCGGCCATAGCCGCAGATGACCGTTTTGGCGAGACCCGCATCGATCGCCATCACCGCAAGCGCGACCGAAAGGATCTGGCTGGCGCCGCCATTGTCCAGCGAGGTCGAGAAGCCCGCATTGATGCCGAGCCGTTCGCCAATTCTCTGATGATGGGCATAGGAATCGTCCGGTCCGCGGCAGACGATGCCGTCGATGTCGGAGGGTTTCAGTCCCGCATCGTCCAGCGCATTGGCCATCGCTTCGATCAGAAGATCGAGGCTGGACACGCCGGGTACCTGGCCCAGCCGGCTGTTGCCCGCGCCCACAATGGCGCAGCGATTGCGCAAAGGTTGCGAGGCCGCGATCAAGGAAACCCGTCCTTGGTCAAGCCGCGTCCGATGCGGAGGAGAATTTCATCCGTATGCTGACCATAGTCGGGCGCGACGGAGCGGATTTCCGCGGGCGTGTCGCTCAAGGTCACGCCGCCGCCCACCAGCGACACCTGTCCCAGCTTGGGATGCGGCACTTCGCGCTTCAGGCAAAGATGCTTGACTTGGGGATCGTCGAAGACTTCGTCCAGCGAGTAAATCGGCGCGCTCGGCACGTCATGCGCCAAAAGGAGCTCGAGCCAATGATCGCGGCCCTTCGTTTGGAACACGGCGGCAAGCAACCCGTGCAGCACATCGTAATTTTGCTGCCGGTCGCGCTTGGCCTTGAAGCGGGGATCGTCCTGCCATTCGGGATGGCCCACCACCTCCGTCAGACCTCGCCAGAATTTGGTCGGCGAGGAGAGATGCACCACGAAACCTTTTCGATTCGCGTCGAGGAACGCATAGACCTGGGCCGAATGGGTGCGTGTGGCGCGCGAGGGACGCTTGCCGGTTTCAAACAGCCGCGCTGCGTTCTCGCCGAGGAATGCAACCGTCGCCGACAACAGCGAAGTGTCCACGCGTTGGCCGCGCCCGGTCTTTTCGCGCGCCATCAGAGCGCCCAATATGCCATAGGCCGCCATCATCCCTGTCAAATGATCGGAGAGCGAGATGCCCATCGGCTGGGGATTGGAAAGGTCTGTGAGCACGCTTAAGAGGCCGCTCATCGCCTGGCCGACGGTGTCATAGCCGGCGCGCTGCGCATAAGGCCCCGAAGGGCCGAAGCCGGTGATCGAGGCATAGATCAGGCGCGGATTGGCCGCTCTCAGTGTCTCGTAGCCGAGACCGAGACGATCCATCGCCCCGACGCGAAAATTTTCGATCAACACGTCGGCGTCCGCGGCAAGTGCACGCGCCGCCGCGATGCCGTCGGCCGATTTCAGATCGAGGACAACGCTCTTCTTATTGCGGTTCACCGAGCCGAAGGTGGCGCTGTAATCCGCCGCGCCCCAGCCACGGAAGGGATCGCCGCCGCCGGGCGGCTCGATCTTGATCACTTCTGCGCCGAGATCGGCCAGCATCATGCCGGCATAGGGGCCGCTGACATAGCTCGCAAATTCCAGGACCGTGGTGCCGGCGAGCGCGCTCATGGTGCGGTGGAAACTCCTGCAGATGTGGGAGCGATCATAGTCAATCCGTTTTGGATTGGGTGGGATTCATTGAACCACTCTCATCAGCGCGCGGACGCACGCTGACTGGGTGGCTGGGTCGCGAAGCGTGTCCTCGGGCCGCACCGCGGCCCCGGGGGCGCGGCGATGGTGAGTTGGGTTCAGCGGCCCTTGACGCCGCGCACCGAGGAAATGTCGCGATGCTTCTCGCCGCAGACATAATCCTGCAGCCGCACATCGTTGCGCAGCTGATAGACGAAGCGCGCACTCCAATCGCGCGTGAACATGTCCGGATCGTGGACCGTGACCACGTCTTCGAGCTGGTTTGCGCCCAGTTTGCGCAGGCGCTCGACGGTCCTCATGGAATCGCTGTGCGGCGCGCCGGTGGCATCGAGGAAGGTCTTGTCGTTGAAGCCAGCCGATTCGACGACCAGCGTGTCGCCTTCCCAATGTCCGGCGGAATGACCGTCATAATAGGGATAGGGGATCAGCTCCTCGTCCTTGGGCAAAGGCTTGTCCATCGTCACCACGCGGATGGCGTGATTGAGCTCATGGATGATCGTGGTTTGGCCGGGCGTATGGATGATCTCGAACGGATAGGGCGTCGCAAGAATGCGGGGCACGCCGTCGGGCACGCAGAACCTGCGTGCCACATCGACCAGCTCTCCGCTCTTCAGGGCAGCAATGTTTTTCTCGTAAGCCGCCTTGCCCGCCGCCGTGTAAGGCAGATCGCCACCGCCGGCGATTTGGATTTTCGGGCTGTAAGTGGTCGCCCACCAAACGCCCGAAAGATCCTGAGCAGCCGTAGCTGCGGCGGCGCTTGCGGCCGAATTGGCGACAAGCGCGCCACAGACAACAACGACGGCGGAGAAGATGCGCAAAGGGTTGCGGGGAGACGAAAACGATTTCGTCCCCCCGACCAACATGACATCAAACATTAAAGACTCAGTTCGCGCCCGCGTTGGCGTTCGCTGCACCATTCGGGTTGCCCTTCGTGGTGCCGTCCGGAAGCGTGACTGCCATGTACTGGCCGCCATGCGTGCCGTCTTTGAGCGGATGGATCACAGCCGTGACCTTCATGCCCGGGGTCAGAGTCTTGGGAACCCAGCCCTGCCGCGCCAGACCGCCTGGTGCGCCGAGCTCAATCGCCCATTGTTCTTGCTGGCCTTG